>NZ_JBQCDF010000088.1:0-9926 GCF_051961495.1 Cytophaga sp.
ATTTTGGTTCTGAAATTACCGGATTAATGAGTGTTGCAGCTCAAAGCACCAGACTCACCATACAGTTTCCGGCCAGCAATTTCAGTGTTAACAGAGTATATGGCTATCCGTACAAACTTGTTGGCGATAAAATTTATATTGATTTAAAAGAAGTACATCCGGGTGAAGCAAATGGAATACTGATCAAGTTTGTAACAACCACCGCTCCAACCGGGCCTGTAAATTTTACGACGGATGTTTCCTATGTAAGCTCCATCCAGCAGCACCAGATGTTCAGCATAGAAAAAGTAAACACGCTAACTCCGGCCACAGATAATAACGACTGTAATACACATTACAATGATACAGTACTCGAACGAACTGTCTATTATTCTTCGCATTATTTAATGGAATCTGCCGTAAAGGATGTTGACAATAATAACCTCGCCAGCGCAAAGAAAAAACTGCAACAAGGTAAAGATGCTATTAATGCCAGCCCGAATGCCAAAGACTCTCCGTTGCTCAATAGCCAATACCAGGCAATAGATTCGTACGAAAAGGATTTAGAGAACTGGAATACCAAGAGTGAAGCGCATAAAAAACACATCCAAAAAAATGCCCACTATCACAATTACAAAATCCGGAAGCAACGTGCCAGCTGTACCAGCTGTCCTACTTTTAAGTAGATCTATAGGCTGATTAATTAAGAATATGTTACGATATTTTCTTCGGGGACAAAAGCCACCAATTAAATATCCATTGAAAAAAAATTGCTGCAGGAAGTCCGATAATAACATTAAACATAACAAACATCATATCAGGATTGCCGCACTGACCGTCAGACGGAGGATATAACATATCACGCAGCCACATAAGAATAAATGGGTAAATCAATATAATCAATATCGAGATACTCATAGTCGTTCCTTTATTGTAGTTACTGCATGCTCTGCATAATAAAGTAACCAGCAATGGTACCAATAAATACAACAGGAAAAATAAATAAGATAAATAATCTATATAGTCCATATTCAGTAAACTCAATAGCATAGATAATGACGTCGGAAAAATTCCGACGTCATTATCTATACTTATTTTTCCAGTCAGAAACCATCATACACTTCTTTCTCTTCCGGCTCTGGTGTTTCTTCCGGCAGCATGCCATCATCCAGCAGATTTCCTTTTTCAGAAGTAACGGTTGCTGAATTACCATCCGGTTTTATAAACGTGGATGCCGGATAGCCAACCTCACCGTTTTTCTGTACACCCTGCATATAATACGCCCATACAGGCAATGCCATACGCGCTCCTTGTCCGTAGGTCATGGTACTGAAATGAATTACACGTTTTTCACCACCAACCCATACACCGGTTACCAGGTTTGGCGTGATCCCCATAAACCAGCCATCGGCAGACTCCTGTGTTGTTCCGGTCTTACCGCCAAGTTCTCCCTGGATATTGAATTTCCCTCTAAGGTCTACGGAAGTACCGCCTGCCTCTTCCACAGATCCTTTCAGCAATTCAATCATATTGTATGCTGTTTCTTCATTAATCACATGTCTGCTGGTGGTATTGAATTCTTCGAGGATATTGCCGTATTTGTCTTCAATGCGTAATAAGAACTGCGGCTGCACCCAAATTCCTTCATTCACAAATACACTGTAAGCGTTCACCATTTCAAAAAGTGTTACATCACCTGTTCCCAGACAAAGAGAAGGCGTTGCTTCAAGCTGGCTCTTAATACCCATGCGTTTTGCAAACGATACCAGTGAGTCGGGTCCTACGAGATTCATCAACTGTGCGCTGATCGAATTCACAGAACGTGCCAAAGCCTGACGTAATGTAATTTCTTCGTTTGAGAATTTACCGTTACTGTTATTGGGTGTCCATGGCTGTCCGCCCGGAACAGGAATGCTGATCGGTGCATCCGGGAATTTAGAATCCGGTGTCAGTCCTTTTTCTTCCATGGCATACGCATATAAAATAGGCTTGAATGTAGAACCCGCCTGGCGCTTACCCTGGATAACATGATCAAACGGATAGTAAGCATAATCGATATTTCCTACCCATGCACGCACAAAACCATTTTTAGGATCCATGGAGAATAAGCCGGTACGCAACATTTTCAATGAATGACGAATAGAATCAATCGGCGACATAACTGTATCAACACGGCCATGCCAGGTAAATACCTCCATCGGTATTTTCTTTTTCATCTCAACCATGATGAGACCTTCATTGCCATTCAATTCTTCACTGAATTCTTTATAATGCGAAGTAGTCTTTGCCAAACGTTTTACCAGATCAGGATCTGATTTCGTCCACGGGTCGCTCTTCGACCAGTTCTTATTAAATTCTTTTTGTAAAAAACTCATATGCTTTTTTACAGCCTCTTCAGCCGCAGCCTGCATACGTGTATCAATTGTTGTATAGATTTTCAAGCCGTCTTCATACAAATGCATGTCGTGTTCTTTGCACCAGTTGAACATGATTTTCTTCAGGTAATTTCTGAAATGCGGTGCCAGGCCGGATGATTCACCGTCGTCCTGAAACTTCAGGCCCAAAGGTTTTGTTTTTGCAACCGTTGCTTCTGCCGTTGACAGATACTCATATTTAGCCATCTGGTCAATCACAGTGTTTCTGCGGTTCAGCGCTCGCTCAGGCTTTCTGCGCGGATTGTAATAAGAAGGCCCTTTTAACATACCAATCAACAAACTCGCTTCCTGCAGCGTCAACTCTGAAACATTTTTACCGAAATATTTCTTTGCCGCTGATTTAATTCCATAGGAATTATTTCCGAACTCAACGGTATTCAGATACATCAATAAGATCTCCTGCTTGGAATACGATTTTTCCAGCTGAATGGCAATGAACCATTCTTTGATTTTATGTACGATGGTATTATCCAGTACGCCGGTATATTCTTCTGAACGTCTTAAGCTGAACAGATTCTTAGCCAGCTGCTGGGTCAGTGTGCTTGAACCTCTTTTCTTACCAAGTAACAACGACGGAACAATCGCAACAATCCCTTTCACATCAACGCCTGAATGATCGTAAAATCTTGAATCTTCTGTTGCCAGCAAGGCATTAATCAACACCGGAGGCAATTCTTTATAGACAACATCTGTACGGTTTACTTCATTATAAAATTTCCCCAGAATTTTCCCATCACTTGAATACACAATAGACGCCTGATCACTTTCCGGATTTTCCAATACATCAATGCTGGGCAGCGCACCAAATAAATTGAATGGGTTCCAATATACTACCAGTAACAAAAATACAATACCAAAAAAGAATGATGCCGCTCCAATCCACAGCCAACGTAAGATCTTTGTATAATTCATAAATGCATTAAGATTCAATAGACATTATAAATACTTCTTCCGTGCAAGTTATACAAAAAAAAGCCTCCGAAGAGGCTTGGGTTAAATATTTTATGATTAAAACAGATAAGGATTGATGGCTTGGTTCTGAAATCCTTGATGGATTCCTTCGGTTTATTCTTTCAATAATTGACGGATCAATGTTTCTGCCTCCGGTGTAGATGGAGCCGGAGCATTCAGATAAGCAATCTTTCCGTTTTTGTCAACCAATACAAATCTGGGTATAAAGCTTATGCCATAACGATCCGCAACACGTTCTTCATACCCATCACGGGAAATAAGCTGTACGCCGCTCATGCCCTTTTTCTTTACCAGTGATTTCCAGTCGTCTATATTTTCTTCACTATCAACAGATACATACATAAAAACAATGCTGTCGTTACCTACGAACTTTTCCTTAAGCTTTTTTGAGTGCGGCATTTCTGCTAAACACGGACCGCACCAGGTAGCCCAGAAATCAATGTAAACAACCTTCCCTTTGAAATCAGTCAGACTTACCTTCTTCCCATCAATGCTTTCCAGTGTAAAATTCGGAGCAACCGGACGCTCATTTACATCTGCGATAAAGGAGCTCAGGACACACATACATATTGTTACCAGCAGTACCAGCGGATTTTTACTTTTTTTCATAGAATCAGCAATTAGTTATGACAAAGGTCTAACGAAAACAATGCCACAAATTTTATATAATGCTCAACAAGGCCGGGAGAAAGAAAACAGAGCAGATATTCGGATATACCTGCTCTGTTTACAATTTTATTTAGGTTTATAATATTTCATGGCTTCCGGTAAAAACGCTTCAAGATCCGCTACACGTCTTGCATCCGAAGGGTGCGTAGACATGAATTCAGGAGGAGCTTGTCCGCCCGATACAGCACTCATGCGTTTCCAGAAGTCTACAGCAACATGTGGATCATAACCGGCCATTGCCATGAATACAAGCCCCATTTTATCTGCTTCTGATTCATGTTTTCTGCTGAATGGCAAAATCACTCCATATTGCGCTCCTGCACCATAAGCAACATCAAACAATTGTCTGGTAGCAGCAGATTTATTAGACAATGCAATATCAATAGCTTCACCGCCTGCCTGTGCAAGAATTCCCTGGCTCATCCTTTCATTGCCATGATGGGCAATTGCATGGGCAACTTCGTGCCCCATTACTACAGCCACACCATTTTCGTCAACACAAACAGGTAATATAGCTGTATAAAAAGCTACTTTACCGCCAGGCATACACCAGGCATTTACCGTAGTATCATTCTGGATCAGATTAAACTCCCAGTTATAGCCTTCCAGCTCCTTGCTTCTGCCCTGTTCTGCCATGTATTTCTCTACGGCAGTTTTGATGGTATTACCAACACGCTTCACCATGGCTACCTGTGTCTGATTCGTGCTTAAAGGTCCTTGTTTAATCACTTGCGCATACTGCTCGCTACTCATGGCAATCATTTGTGATTCAGGAATAAGACTTAATTGCGAACGGTTTGTTACCGCAACACGCTTACACGCAACAATCGACAAACTGCTACCAACCAAAAGCAATGCGCTAAACAGGAATATTTTCTTACTTATCCACATAATATGTTATTTTAAATTCAAATATAAGATTTTTGCATTTGGAAAAATGCCCTTAGTGAATATATGAAAATTATCGGAATCGGACGAAATTATTCTGAGCATGCAAAAGAATTAAATAATGCATTGCCAGCTGCTCCTATTATCTTTTTAAAACCAGATACTGCGTTGTTAAAAAATAATGAAGCTTTTTATTTTCCTTCGTTTACAAAAGATATTCACCATGAAATTGAACTCGTTGTTAAAATTTCAAAAGAAGGTAAAAACATCCAGGAAAAATTCGCGCATAAATACTATGATGAAATAGGCTTAGGCATTGACTTTACAGCGCGTGACCTGCAACAGCAGGCAAAAGAAGAAGGTTTGCCATGGACATTGGCAAAAGGATTTAATGGTTCCGCACCTGTTTCAGAATTTGTTTCCAAAGCAGATTATGCCGATATTCAGAATATATCCTTCTCGTTGACCATTAACGGAGAAGTACGCCAATCAGGAACTACAGCCGACATGGTTTTTTCCATAGATTATTTAATTTCATACATCTCTCAGTTTATTACGCTGAAAAAAGGAGATCTGATCTATACCGGAACACCTAAAGGTGTTGGTTCCATTAAAGTTGGCGATACCTTGGAAGGATTTTTGGAAAACAAAAAAATGCTTGCTTGTGAAATTCGCTAATAAAATACTTTCGTTTCTTTTACTGACATCATTATCTCTTTACACTAGCCATGCGCAAGTGAAAAGCGCTTATCCGCAGGATTATTTTATGTTTCCGATCAAACCCGGGCAACGTAATTATCTTTCGGCCAACATGGGTGAGTTAAGACCCAATCACTTCCACAGCGGTATTGATATTAAAACCGACGGACAGATCGGCCTCTCTGTATATGCAGCAGCGGATGGTTATATCTCCCGGCTGCGTGTATCCACTTACGGTTATGGTAATACACTTTACATCACGCATCCCAACGGACTGGTAACTGTTTACGCGCATTTAGACAAATTCAATGCTGCTATAAATGCCTATGCGCTCGAACAGCTATATGGCATGCAGCAAACCGATATTGATATTGTCATTCCTCCGAATACATTGATTGTCAAAAAAGGTGAAATTATTGCGAAGTCAGGAAATACAGGCGGCAGCGGCGGCCCCCATTTACATTTTGAGATCCGTGATGAAAAAGAAAATGTTTTAAACCCAGCGTTGTTTGGTTTCAGCGAAATTGTTGACAACATCAAACCATCTTTCAGCAAAGTGGCGATACGTACTATGGATATTGATGCACGGGTAAACGGAGATCTGGGAAGGGCGGAATTTACTGCACAGCAGGTCGCAACCGGCAAGTTCTCTCTCGGCTCTGCACCTATTACTGCAAACGGATTGCTTGGCATTGAAATCAAGGTCTTTGATAAAATGAACGAAACGCACAATGTATATGGAGTCAACTGCATTGAATTGAAGGTGGATGGCAAAGAAGTTTTTTATCATAACCTGGAAACCTATCCGTTTCATGACAGCCGCTATATCAATGTACATATTGATTACGAAACGTATATTCTGAAAAGGCAATATTTCGAGAAGTGTTATGTAGCAGATGGCAACAATTTAAGTTTCTACTTAATGAATCCTTTGAGCGGCAAGATTTCAATCCGCGATACCCTTACCCACAAAGTTGAAATTAAAATCTACGATTCAAGAGGAAATAATTCTGTATTGAATTTCAATATAAAAGGACAGCAGCAGCAACTTGCAAAGATTGTAAGAACAGCAACACCATCTCCTGATTTTAAAGTGTATGAAAATACATTAAAGATCATTGGTCCTGCAGCCTACACAGGTCCTGCGAATCTGTACTGCAAAGGAAAAGTAAAAGTATTTCCGCCGGCTTACTTCATTAACACGGCACCGGTTTATCTGGTTGACTTGCGCAGAACCCTGCCCGATTCATCTGTTGCCGGCAGCTATAAATATGTATACGATTTCGTGGAAATGGTACCGCCAGGCAAACGAACCGTAAAAGTGGATAACTTAAGTCTGCGATTTTCAGACACCACTCTTTTTGATACACTTTATTTACGGGTAAAGAAACATCTAATTATCAACGGAGTAGAGACTTTTGAAATAAATAACCCAACGGAACCTGTGTTTGGGCCAATAGGCGTAATATTTTGTCCGGAGATGGCGCAGAATAAAAACGACCGTTGTTATTTTTACAATATAAACAACTCGTCTTCAGGTAAATATGAAGGCGGTGAATGGGATGCTGACAGTCTTGTCCACAACCTCAAATACCTGGGGAAATTCACTGTACAGAAAGATTCTGTTCCGCCTGTAATTACCTACAAATCAAATACAACAAAACGCATTAATTTTAGTATTTTTGACCGCGGTTCGGGAATTGATTCGATAAGAGCAACCCTGAACGGCGCATGGGTAATGATGCATTACGAACACAAATCAGGTTTGATATGGTCTGAGTTTCTGCATGCAACAGATGTGTTAAAAGGAGAGTTTATACTGGAAGTAACCGATAATGCCGGTAATACCTCTCTTTATAAAAAAGTATTATGATATTAACGGTTGGCGATAAAGCCCCTGTATTTAAAGGAATCGATCAAGACGGCAATACCATCAGCTTAAAAGATTTTGCCAGTAAAAAAGTGGTCTTATACTTTTACCCGAAAGACGATACACCCGGCTGTACCAAGCAGGCATGCAACCTGAGAGATAACTACCAATCCCTGTTAAAGGCTGGTTATGTGGTTCTGGGAGTAAGCACCGATAGTGGGAAATCACATCAGAAGTTCATTAAAAAATTTGAACTCCCTTTTCCGCTTATTGCTGATGAAGACAAGAGCATTCATGAAAAATATGGCGTATGGGGCGAAAAATCCATGTATGGCAAAACATTTATGGGTACACTTCGCACCACATTTGTGATTGATGAAAAACTCAACATCGAAGAAATAATTTCAAAAGTAAAAACAGACGATCATACCGCACAAATTTTAAAATAGAAAATCAATAATCATGTCAGAATACACAGAACTGAAAAAAATTTCCTCTCAGGTTAGAAGAGATATTGTACGTATGGTACACGGCGCAAAAGGCGGTCATCCGGGTGGTGCATTAGGCTGTACCGATTTATTAGTGCTTTTATATTTCAAATTGATGAAGCATGACAAAAATTTCAAGATGGATGGTATCGGTGAAGATATCTTTTATCTTTCCAACGGACATATTTCAGCAGTTTTATACAGTGTACTGGCACGTGCAGGTTATTTCCCGGTAGCAGAGCTTGTTTCTCACCGCAAGATCAATTCACGTTTACAGGGCCACCCTACTCCGCACTCACATTTACCGGGTGTTCGTATGGCTTCAGGTTCATTGGGACAGGGCTTATCTGTAGGCTGTGGAACAGCACAGGCAAAGAAATTAAATAAAGACGATCGTTTTGTATATGTATTGATGGGCGATGGTGAACAGCAGGAAGGCCAGATCTGGGAAGCTGCCATGTATGCACCGCACAACAAACTGGATAATTTAATCGGTTTCGTAGATTACAACGGTCAGCAGATTGACGGTCCGTGTGATAAAGTATTATCATTAGGAGATCTTGAAGGCAAATACAAGGCATTCGGCTGGAATGTGATTACATGCGACGGTCATGACTTTGCATGCCTGGAAGAAACCATCTTGAAAGCACAGGCAAACAGAGGCTCCGGCAAACCAACCATGATCTTAATGAAGACAGAAATGGGTTACGGTGTAGATTATATGATGGGCTCACACAAGTGGCACGGTACTGCACCAAACGATGCGGAATTAGCCTCTGCATTGGGCCAGCTGGAAGTTACACTTGGCGATTATTAATCCATTCCTATTTAAAGAAGATTACAACAATGAAAAAATATACATTTACTGAAAAGAAAGATACACGTTCCGGCTTTGGTGACGGGATGACTGAATTAGGAAAAACAAATCCGAACGTAGTTGCTCTATGTGCTGATTTAACTCCTTCATTGAAATTAAACGATTTTGAAAAACAAAATCCTGAGCGCTTTTTCCAGATCGGTATTGCTGAAGCAAACATGATCAGCATGGCTGCAGGTATGACGGTTGGCGGTAAAATTCCGTTCACGGCAACGTTTGCAAACTTCTCTACAGGCCGCGTGTATGACCAGATCAGACAATCAGTTGCATATTCTGAGAAGAACGTAAAAATCTGTGCGTCACACGCAGGTTTGACTTTAGGTGAAGATGGTGCAACACACCAGATTCTTGAAGATATCGGTTTGATGAAAATGCTTCCGGGCATGACTGTTATCAATCCATGTGATTACAATCAGACAAAAGCTGCAACGATTGCGATTGCAGATCACCAGGGCCCGGTATACTTACGTTTCGGCCGTCCGGCGTTGCCAGTATTTACAGATCCGAACCAGAAGTTTGAGATCGGTAAGGCATGGATGGTAAACGAAGGTACAGATGTAACCATCATCGCTACAGGCCATATGGTATGGGAAGCGATCCTTGCGGGTCAGCAGCTTGAAGAACTGGGCATCAGCGCGGAAATCATCAACATCCATACAATCAAGCCAATTGATGAAGAAGCAATTTTGAAGTCTGTTGGTAAAACAGGTTGTGTAGTAACAGCTGAAGAACACAACATCTTAGGCGGTTTGGGCGAAAGTGTTGCGCGTGTATTGGCAAGCAACCTCCCTACTCCGATTGAGTTTGTAGCTGTGAACGATACATTCGGCGAGAGCGGCACTCCGGATGAATTGATGGAGAAATACGGTTTGAAAGACCGTCACATTGTTGAAGCAGTTCAGCGCGTGATGAAAAAAAAGAAATAATTGATTGCTGTTCGGGATTTGTAATCCCGAACTCAGATTTTAGAGATTTGTAATTTCTATGTATTTTAAAACAGGATTATAAATCCTGTTCATCTGGCTTCGGAATTGCAAATTCCGAAGAGC
>NZ_JBQCDF010000089.1:0-15256 GCF_051961495.1 Cytophaga sp.
AGCATGCAGCTGGTGGGGGCAAGGCCATTTTTCATTCAAAAACCCTTTATATACAGAGCCATGCTCCAAGGCGGTATTGCAGGGGTTTTAGCGTCTGGTTTATTGTTTGGCCTGCAAAATTATGCCTTCATTGCCATTGAAGACCTACAGAAAATATACGTACCTGAAAAAACATATATATTATATGCGCTACTGATTGTAACTGGTGCCTTGCTGGGTTTGATCAGTTCTTTCCTTTCAGTACGTAAATACATGTTCTTACCACTAGACGAATTATATTAACAATATGGAAAAGCAAAAATTGGTTTTTGGAAGCATGAACTACATCATCATGGCTGCCGGAGTTTTATTAATGGTTATTGGTTATTTCATCATGTCAGCCGATACTGAACTTTATGGCTTTGGATCAAAAGGTCTTACTGTGGGCCCGATGATGGTATTAGCAGGCCTGATTGTAGAAGTATATGCTATCTTTTACACACCAAAGAAGAAAGCATAAGCATGACCTGGCTTGAATCCATTATCCTTGCAATTGTAGAAGGAATAACAGAGTTTTTGCCCATATCTTCTACCGGGCACATGATCATCACTTCGGCCATAATGGGGATTAAAAACGACCCATTTACCAAAGTGTTTGAAGTAGCGATTCAATTCGGAGCTATTCTCTCTGTAGTAGTATTATATTTTAAAAGATTCTTCAAGAACTTTGATTTTTATTTCAAGCTCTTCGTAGCCTTTATTCCAACAGCTATTGTAGGACTTTTATTAAAAAAACATATTGATGCATTGCTTGAAAATGTATGGGTTGTTGCCACAACACTGCTGCTTGGCGGAATTGTATTATTATTTATTGACAAGTGGTTTGAGAAAAATGAAACAGAAGGTACTGAAGAAGTTTCATACAGAACAGGCTTTTTGATCGGCTGTTTCCAGTGTCTTGCCATGGTGCCGGGTGTTTCCCGCTCTGCAGCAACAATCATTGGAGGCCTGACTCAAAAACTTACCCGTAAAGCTGCCGCTGAATTTTCTTTCTTTCTTGCTGTTCCAACGATGTTTGCAGCAACAGTTAAAAGTTTATATGATGAAAAAGATTTGATTTTAGAATCTACAGATAAAATTCCATTACTGCTTTTAGGAAACATCGTAGCATTCATCGTGGCTATGATTGCCATCAAATTCTTTATTACTATTCTTACTAAGTACGGATTCAAGGCATTCGGTTATTACAGAATAGCACTTGGGGCATTACTGCTAATCTTACTGCTGATGCATGTAGATTTAGCTGTAATGTAATCCATCTCTTCTATTTGCACATTACAAAGAATATGTCTGCGACCGAAATACCGCAACCTGATCTGGTACTTTGCCTGGATAAACCTTATCACTGGACCTCCTTTGATGTTGTAAAAAAGGTTCGCAGAGTTTTAAAAATGAAAAAAGTAGGCCACGCAGGAACGCTGGATCCATTGGCTACCGGCCTGCTGATTGTTTGTACCGGAAAAAAAACAAAGACCATTGAATCTTTAATGGCCGATGAAAAAGAATACTCCGGTGCTATATCTTTAGGAGCAACAACCGCTTCGTATGATCTGGAAACAGAACTTGAAAATCACCAGGATATTTCAGGTATCACTGAAACACAGATTCGACAAACAGTTAAACAATTTCTGGGAACCATCACACAAACACCGCCGATACACTCTGCTGTTAAGGTTGATGGCAAGCGGGCTTATGATGAAGCCCGCAAAGGCAATGAGGTTGTACTTAAATCCAGACAGGTTTTTATCAAGGAATTCCGCATCACGAAAATAGAATTGCCGCTGGTATTTTTTAATATTGTCTGCAGCAAAGGTACCTACATCCGCACCATTGCGAATGACTTTGGCAAGGCATTACACTGCGGTGCACACTTACATGCACTCAGAAGAGAACGCATAGGAAATTATTCTGTAGCAAATGCTGTTACACCAGAACAATTTGAGACGCAATTTTCTTCAAAATGAAAATCTACAGAGATATCAAAGAATTCAAACCACTCAGCAAAGCCGTTGTTACAATAGGAGCTTTTGATGGTGTACATATAGGTCATAAAAAAATATTAAACCGTCTCACAGAATTAAGCAGCCTGGTAAACGGTGAAAGCGTATTAATTACTTTCTGGCCGCATCCAAGACTGGTATTAAAAAAAGATGCTGAGCCTATAGCCCTGTTAAATACTCTTGAAGAAAAAATACATTTGCTGGATACCTTCCATATCGATCACTTACTGATCCTGAATTTTAACGAAGAATTTTCAAAACTTACTGCTGATGCTTTTATTGAAAATATTCTCATTAAAAGCATCGGTACCCGCTATCTGGTATTGGGCTATGATCACCGGTTCGGTCATGACAGAGAAGGCAGTATTGATTATTTAAATGCCAACAAAGAGCGCTTTAATATTGAGCCTGTAGAAATTCCGAAACAGGAAATCGAATCACTAGCCATCTCTTCAACCCTGATCCGCCAGGCGCTATTACACGGCGACAGTAAGCTCGCCAATCAAAATCTTGGTTATTCTTATCTGTTAAGAGGCTTTGTTATTGAGGGAAATAAATTGGGTAGAACCATTGGTTTTCCTACGGCTAATATTTTTATTGAAGACCAGGATAAGCTGATTCCTAAAAACGGTGTATATGCCGTATATGTATATATTGAAGGCGAACGTTACAAAGGTATGCTGAATATTGGTGTACGCCCCACAGTTACAAATGACCTGCGCAGAACCATTGAAGTACATATATTCGATTTTTCACAGGACATCTACGGAAAAACCGTGCGCCTGGAATTACTTACCTACATGCGTCCGGAAGTAAAATTCAATGGTATAGATGCATTGATTGAACAACTGAAACAAGATGAAATTGACGCACGGGCAATTTTATGATTTACTTCTTCAGTTCTATATAGACCGGAAAATGATCGCTGTAACCACCGTAGTATCTTTCTCCTAAGTATGTGCGGAAAGGTCCTGAATTCAAATCCTCTTTATAATACAACCAATCCGGATCATAAATCGCAGCTTCAGTAAACCGAAGTCCTTTTTTGTTTGTCATGCAACTGCTGATCAATACCTGGTCAAATAAAAACCAATCTCTTTTAAACCTGCATGTACCCTCACCAGCATCCTGCAGCTCTTTAAAAGGATTTATCAAATCAGCAGAAGAACTCTGTTTCGATGATTTTAATTTCAGCATAACCGACATACTTTCATCTGAAGGCTGATCATTAAAATCGCCCATCACGATAATATTATCCGACTTGCTGACTGCATGGATAGAATCAATAATCTCCTGCGTAAGCATGGCTGCTGCAATCCGCTTATGTTCGGTTTTTTGCTCCCCTTCCCTGCGCGACGGCCAGTGGTTTACCAGGACATGTACGGTATCAGAAAATAGAACGCCTTTCACAACCAATACTTCCCGTAAAAACAATTCAGGATCTTCACCCTGTTTAAAATAAGATAAGTATGATTGAAGTGGTTGAAAAAACCTTTCATTATAAATTAAACAAACGTCTATCCCTCTTTTATCTGAAGAATTGTAATGTATAATTTTGAACAGGGAATCCGTCTTCAACAAATCCATTAACACCTCTTTATTTTCAACTTCACTCATACCAAGCAAAGCCAGTGAATTGAATTCATTTAACCCATGAATAACCTGTTTTATGTTGTCAAGTTTTTTTTCGTAGCGTTCTGCTGTCCAGTGTAGTTTCCCTTCAGGTAAAAAATCATTATCATTCACATGCTCATCATCTATGATGTCAAATAAGTTTTCAGTGTTATAAAAAGCAACCCTGCAACCCGGCCCACTTCCAGTACTGGATTTACTGGCCGTTTCGGCCTGGTATGAACATGAAATAACAGCCAACAAACATAAGACCGAAACTATTGTATTGATATTCATACACTTTATTGATTTTTATGGGCTCAAATGCGGCCTGGAGATAATTTACAATTTACAGATTTGTTTTAACGACAAATGATAAGGAAATTAGCGTAAATATTATTAATAACATGAAAAATTCAGAAATAAAATTCAGCGTACAATTAGACGATAAAAATATACCGGAAAAGATTGTCTGGGAAGCCACAGACGGCCCTTCAGACAAGCCTTTACCAACAGATGCCATCGCTTTATCTTTATGGGATCATACACAAATGAACACCATGCAAATAAATATATGGACAAAGGAAATGCCGGTAGAAGAAATGAAACGTTTCGCTATTGAAGGCATTGGCGGTATGGCAGACTCCATTGAAAATGCAACCGGAGATATTAAAATGGCTGAAATGATTCGTGAACTGTGTAAAAAACTTGTAATCCACGTGAAGGAAAATGCCAAACAATAATTCAATAAACCTCTTACTTAAATAAGAGGTTTATTTTTTTTCTGTGATTTTTTAAACCAGCTACATTACTAGAATATTTATACTTAATAATTATAGAATCCAATTCACATTTCTTTAACATAAACTTTTCGACTATTTTATATAAATAGTCGAAAAGTTTACTAATTTTAATTTACAATCCGGCATTGGTGCAGAATTATTGCCCACCCTTGCATTAATAAATTTCAATACTATATGAAAAAAATAAGTATGTTTTTCCTGCTTATACTGCTGTATACCACAGTTAGAGCGCAACAGCAAAAACCAGAACCAACAAGCTTTTCATTGAAAGAGGCGATTGATTATGGCATGGTAGAAAACTTCAACGTAAAAACCGCAAATCTTCAAAACGAACTCACAGACGCACAAAAAGGAGAAGTAAGAGCCGCCTTACTTCCACAGGTCACAGCCCAGGCAGACTTGATCCACAGTTTTCATGTTCAGAAAAACATTACTGAAAACGGCGCCGGATTAAAATATGATCCTACTGTGCCAATCGGAACGCCAACAGCTTTCCAGTTAGGATTAAAAAATACCTTTACGCCAAATATCACCGGTTCACAGGTATTATTCGATCAATCCTACTTCTCGGCTCAGGGCGCAGCAACTGCGAACCAGGAAATTTCCGAAAAGAATATCATCAAAAACAAAATTGATGTATCGGTAAATATTACGAAAGCTTACTACAGTGTACTTGTAAATGAAAAACAATTACAGGCAGTTGAATCAAATTTAGCAAGTCTGGATTCTATGTACCAGGAAACAGTAGCCCGTTACGAATCAGGTCTTGCAAGGAACCTGGACGTAAGCCGTACGCTTGTAAGTTTAAATAATGTACGTGAGCAGCAACAGGAAATTATCCGCACGGTAGCACTGAGCAGATCTGTATTAAGATATCAATTGAACCTGGCCGAAAGCAACCCATTAATATTAACTGACAGTTTATATCCAGGCATGCTTTCAGATATTCAGCAGATCTTAAATCAACCTGATAGAAAGATCAACTATTCTGATCGTATAGAATATTCAATTATTGAGAGTCAGCAGAAATATAACGCTTATGCATTAAAAAATGCTAAAGCAGGCCACTACCCGAGATTGCTTGCAATCGGATCGTTTGGATACAATCCGGGTGCAAC
The DNA here is from genome assembly GCF_051961495.1 of Cytophaga sp. Lineage (NCBI taxonomy): Bacteria > Pseudomonadati > Bacteroidota > Cytophagia > Cytophagales > Cytophagaceae > Cytophaga > Cytophaga sp. The sequence goes on from NZ_JBQCDF010000089.1 coordinate 5,572, forward strand.
CAATTTTACAGATCTGACACAATCTTCCCGTTGGTACGATTATTCCACTGTAGGTCTGCGCTTGCAGGTACCTGTATTCTCAGGCTTTGCTGTGAATTACCGGGTACAGCAAAAACAAATTCAACAACGAATTACAGAGAATAACATGAATGCTCTCAAACAGGAAATCAACCTTGAAGTAGACCGGGCTGTCATTAATTTATACAACAGTGTTCAGTCCTTTAATATCCAAAAAGAAAACCTTGAGCTTGCCCAGCAAAACTTAAATGTACTGCGTGCAGAATATGAAGCAGGAATAGCCTTGAATGTTGAAGTAACAACAGCAGAGGCAGACTTGATTGAAGCCCAGACAAATTATTACCGTGCCATATATGTAGCACTTGTTTCAAGAGCCGATTACGAAAAAGCTATAGGCGCTATTATTAAATAATAAATAATACAATTAAGAATTTAACATATACACTTATGAATAACAAAATACAACAGAGCATTTATGGATTCTTAATCCTACTTTTTATTGCTTCATGCGGAGGGGCAAATCAAAATGCAATGCCTCCTGCAGCTTCAGTAGTAACGGATACAGTTGAGCTTAAAGATCCGGTTTATTATGATGTATACCCGGGCAACGTTGTCGCATTAAACAATGTTGACCTGAATTGCGAAGTAAGCGGCTTCATTACGGAAATCTATTTTCAGGATGGACAGCAGGTACAAAAAGGCCAGAAACTTTACGAGATTGAACAAAGTAAATACCAGGCTGCTTATTCAAGCGCTGATGCTGCTTTAAAGATTGCACAAGCCAACCTGGAAAAAACTCGTAAAGATTCGGAACGCTACAAACAATTAGGGGAAAAAGGCATGACTACTCAACAACGTCTTGAATATTCAGAAGCAGACCTTGAAACAGCGCAAAGCCAGGTAGTAGCTGCCAAAGCCAATTTAACACGTGCACAGATTGATTTACAACATGCAACTATCTACGCTCCGTTTGATGGAACTATTGGTATTTCATTGGTTAAGAAAGGTGCCTTTGTTACAGCCGGACAAACAAAATTAAATACAGTTTCTTCAAACAACCCGATTGCAATTGACTTTGTAATCAATGAAAAAGAAATTCCGCATTTTACCGAATTGGAAGGAAGAAAATTATCTAAGACAGATTCTCTGTTTACCATTGCACTTTCAGATAAAAGCATCTATCCATACCCCGGTAAAATTTTATTCTTAGACAGAGCAGTAGATATGCAGACGGGTACATTGAAGATCCGTCTGGAATTCCCGAATCCTAAGCGTGCATTGAAAGATGGTATGAGCTGCAACGTTCGTGTAGAAAATAAACATGCTAACAAAGTAATAGTGGTGCCGAACAAGGCCATTACCGAACAGATGGGTGAATACTTTGTGTATGTTGTAGAGCAGGATACTGCAAGACAGCATAAAGTAAAAATCGGAAAAGTAGTGGGTAAAAACATTGTTATCCAGGAAGGTTTAACCCCCGGAGAACAAATTGTTATTGAAGGAATTCAAAAATTACGTGACGGAGTTGCGGTACAGGTTGGCGCTCCGAAAACTGATGCTTCTAAAAAATAATTAACGAATCAATATGATTGCAGATATATTTATAAAACGTCCGGTAACAGCCATTGTTATTTCGGTCGTAATCACACTGGTTGGTATACTTACATTAGTGAATTTACCAATCAGCCAGTATCCGGATATTACACCGCCGATTGTGCAGGTAACCGGTAACTTTGCGGGCGCAGATGCCCAAACCGTAGAACGAACAATTGCTACGCCGATCGAATCACAGGTAAACGGAAGCCCTGGTATGTCGTTCCTGCAAACAAACAGTACAAGTGATGGTACCATGACCATGAACGTTACGTTTGATGTAGGAACCAATATTGATATTGCTACGCTTGATGTACAGAACCGTGTAAGTGTTGCTACACCGCAGCTTCCGGATGATGTTAAGAAAACAGGTCTTACAGTACGTAAAAGAAACCCGACAATTTTAATGCTGGTTGCTATGTACTCCCCTAACGGTACGCATGATGTAAAATTCATGGACAACTATACCAACATTTATATCAAAGACGCGCTTCTTCGTGTAAAAGGTGTAGGTGATATATTCACACGTGCAGATAATTTCAGTATGCGTATCTGGATGAATCCGGATAAGCTTGCTCAATATGGAATGACAGCAAATGAAGTGGTAGCAAAATTACAGCAACAGAACGTACAGGTAGCCGCAGGCTCTATTGGTGCATCACCACAAACAGCTGACCAGGCGTTTGAATATTCTGTGCAGGTGAATGGTATGCTTGAAAAAGTTACTGACTTTGAAAACATTGTTGTTCGTACTAAACCAGACGAAGGATCAATCGTTTACTTAAAAGATGTTGCCCGCGTTGAACTGGGTAAATTCAATTACTCAAGCAATAACTTTGTTGACGGAAAACGTTCTTCGTATTTATTAGTTTATCAATCTCCAGGCAGCAATGCGCTTGAAACAGCCGAAGGTGTCTACAAGGCAATGGAAGAATTAAAAAAATCTTTCCCTGCTGACGTGGAATATGTAGTACCTTTTGAATCAGTATCAGTGGTTGAAGTATCCATCAATGAAGTTGTTCACACACTTGTTGAAGCCCTTCTTCTTGTAATTGTCGTTGTGTTCTTGTTCTTACAAAGCTGGAGAGCAACACTAATTCCAATCCTTGCAATTCCGGTTTCCATTATCGGAACATTCATCTTATTTATCCCACTTGGATTTACGGTAAACACGCTTACACTATTCGGTTTCGTTTTAGCGATCGGTATCGTTGTAGATGATGCCATTGTTGTTGTAGAAGCGACACAGCATTATATTGACCATGAAAAACTTTCGTCAAAAGAAGCTACGATAAAAGCAATGAAGGATATATCCGGTCCGGTAATTGCGATTGCCCTTATCCTCGCAGCCGTATTTATTCCCGTTGGATTTATTCCGGGTATCGTTGGCCGCTTGTACCAACAGTTTGCTATAACAATTGCAGTGTCAGTATTACTATCTGCTTTTGTTGCGTTGTCTCTTACACCTGCTTTATGTGCTCTGTTATTGAGACCAATGCAGCTAAATGAAAATTCAAAAGGTTTGAATAAGTTCTTCTTTAAATTCAACACTTGGTTTGCACGCGTAACGGCATCGTATTCTAAAACCGTACAATATTGTATACGCAAAGCTCCTTTTGTTCTCATCATACTGATATGCATCTTTGTTGCAACCTTTGGTTTATTCAAAAGCAAACCTACAGGCTTTATACCTACTGAAGATGAAGGTCGTTTGATCATTACGTTTGAATTGCCGGACGGGGCGTCTACAAGCCGTACAGTAGATGTATTATCAAAAATGATGACGATTGTTAAAGAGAACCCTTCCGTAAATCACTTCGCTGCTTTGGGTGGTTTGAATGCAATTACATTCAGTTCCAAATCAAACAGTGGCACGCTATTCTGCCAGTTAAAACCATGGTCACAGCGTACCGATCCATCCATGCAAATTGATTCTATTGTAGCTCAATTCCAGAAAAAATTTGCAGCAATCAAAGAAGCGAATATCATTGTAATTCCCCCCCCGCCAATTCCTGGTATGGGTACTGCTTCTGGTTTCAGTTTTATGATTGAACAGAAACAAAGCAATGATGATATCAAAGACTTTGAAAGAGTTGTGAAGCAGTTTATGATGGAAGCCAATAAACGTCCGGAAATCGCAAGAGCTTTCACATTCTTTACTGCAAAAGCACCGGGGTATAAAATCAATGTTGACCGTGTGAAATGTGAACGCATGGGCGTATCTACTGCAGACGTATTTGGTACAATTCAGACATTGATGGGCAGCCGGTACATAAACGACTTTTCTATTTATGGCCGAAACTTCAGAGTGGTGGCCCAGGCAGATACTACGTTCCGTAAAGATGTAACAAACCTGGATAAATATTATGTCAGAAACGTAAGCGGAAACATGATTCCATTAAGTTCATTAGCTACGTACGAAGCTGTAGAAAATGCACCTTTGATTTCACATTATAATTTATTCCGTTCTGCTGAATTTAATGGAACTCCGAAACCAGGCTACAGTAGCGGAGATGCCATTAATGCACTTAAGGAAGTTGCTGCACAGGTTTTACCTGCAGGTTACGGATACGAATTCTCAGGCTTAAGCAGAGAAGAAATCAAATCAGGTTCAAGCGCAGTATACATCTTTGCACTTTCGATCATATTTGTCTTCCTGTTCCTTGCTGCTTTGTATGAAAGCTGGTCTGTACCATTCTCTGTTATGTTAGCAGTACCGCTAGGTGCATTTGGAGCGATCCTTACGCTGTTTTTCCTGCCAAAACTGAGTAACAACGTTTACGCACAGATTGGTTTGATTACATTGATTGGCCTTGCTGCCAAAAACGCAATTCTGATTGTTGAATTTGCGAAAGAACGTGTAGATAAAGGAATGGAAATTATTGCTGCGACTGTTGAAGCGGTACAATTGCGTCTCCGGCCTATATTAATGACATCTTTAGCCTTTATATTGGGCGTATTACCATTGGTATTTGCATCCGGAGCCGGAGCTGTATCCAGACAAACAATCGGCTGGACCGTATTTGGCGGGATGCTTGCTGCTACCGGCCTTGCTATCTTTATTGTGCCGGCATTATATGTGATCATAACCAAAATTGCATATAGAAATAAATTAAAGGCAAATAAAATCGAGGAAGAGGCAAACAATACAACATCTCACTAACAATGTCACGTATAAGGAGTATTAGATATCTTCTAATACTCCTTATATTTGCATGATCCATAAGGCCATGACTGATTATAAAAATAAAAGCGAAGACGGAAAAGTAGAAATCATTGTAAACGCAGCTCAGAAAAGATTTGCTCATTTTGGATTATGTAAAACTACAATGAATGAAATTGCCTCTGACGTAGGCATGGGAAAAGCATCTCTATATTATTATTTTCCGGACAAAGAAACTTTATTTGAAGCAGTCATTACCAAAGAACAAAATGTTTTTTTTGATGAAATGGATAAGGTAATCCATTCAGGAATGGATGCAACTACGCAATTAAAAAAATATGTAAAACTAAGAAGTTTGTTTTTCAGGCAACTCCTTAACTTATCAAAACTCCGCTCCGATTTCTTCTATAATTCCAAACCTGTTTATAATAAGGCTTTTGAACGTTTCAACAAAATCGAATTGGAAATGGTATCTACGATTATACAATCGGGTATTACTTCAAAAGAATTTAAGCGAATCAATAAAAATGAATATGCTGAATTTCTGGTTCATTTATTATTGGGAGTTCGGCTGGTAAAGCTTAAATACAAGGATATCAATGAATTTGACATGAACGATTACGAAGACCTTGATAAAAAATCCTGCAGAGTAGCTGGTATGTTTTTAAAAGAAATTGTTGCTGATGCCAGCTGATATAAAATTAATTTATAAATAAAAAGGCTCCAGTCTTATTGCGACTGGAGCCTTTTTATTTGTTCAATCTATTTTATTTGTCGATAGCGATTTTAACCAATGCCTGGTGCCCTTCGCCTTTAATGATCAGCAAATACATACCTGAAGCAAGTTCTGTCGCCAGAATCTCTTCATTCAATTCAACTCTTCCTGAAACAGATTTTGTAAGAACAACTACCCCTTCCAGAGACACAATTTCAATCTGTTCTACTTCAAACGGTGCATAGTCATTGGTTAATGAGAAGGTTCCGGCGTTTGGATTCGGATAAACATTGAATCCTTGTGCCTGGCCAACACTTACTGACGTAGCACTTGAAACCGTTACCTGGACTGCTGTTGAATTTACAGTTGTTGCGCAAGGACTTGATAGTATGCATACATAATCATTATAATTATCAGAAACCTGAGCATTTGTAATAATCAGATTTGATGTATTAGTCCCTGAAATTCTTGAATCATTTGCAATAGCAATACCATTTCTCTTCCATTGATATGTAAGCGAAGGACCTGTTGCAGCAACGGTTAAAGAAATTGTTCCGCCGGTAACCACGGTCTGTGCTGTCGGCTGAGTAACAATAGAAATAGGAGTTGTAGATTGGCTTAATGCTACAGCATTAGATACTGCAACACCGCAACTGCCTGTTACTGTAACTGAATAATCCAGGGCCAGTTCGCTGGCGGATACGTTGGTGATTGTTAAATTTTTCGTTTGTGTTCCTGAGAAAATTGAATTGTTTGAAAGGTTTGTACTACCTTTTTTCCATTGATAAGTAAGATTTGCTCCGGTAGCTGTTACACTGAAGGTGACAGTATTTCCAAGCGTACAAACGGATTGATCGACCGGTTGCTGAGTTATAACTGTTTGCGTATTAACAGTGATAACTACAGGATTAGATTCTAACGTTGCGGGAGTGGCGCATGTTGCACTGCTCGTCATCTCCACTGTATAACTGTCATTATTCACGGCAGTCGTTGTTGAATACGCGGAAGTTGTTGCACCGGAAATATAATTATTATTTAGTTTCCATTTATATGTCGGTGTACCTCCGCCTGTTTGGCTTGCCGTTAATGTTACTGTACCACCCGGACAAATCGCTGTCGCCGAAGAGGTAATATGAACTGTTGGTACTACAACCGGATTTACAACCATAGTCACTGGATTAGATGCAACTGTAGATGGCAATCCGCATAATGCTGTACTCGTCATCTCTACAGAAATTGTATTTCCATTAACAAATCCAGAAGATGTAAATGTTGCTTCTGTTGCTCCGGATAAATTAGAAGATCCTGCTTTCCATTGATATGTAGGTGTACCGCCATTTACAGGAGTAGCTGTAAATGTTACACTTTCGCCGGCACAAATGGTAGTAGCTGAAGCTACTATACTTACAGATGGGGTCAATACAGGATTTACAACAATAGTTGTCTCAGCCGAAGAAGCATTCGGGTCAGATACACATGAAGAATTACTTACCATGCTTACACTAACCTTATCTCCATTTGCAAAAGCAGAACTTGAATAGGTTGAATTTGTTTCTCCTGCAACCGGAGAGCCATTTAAATTCCATTGATATGTTGGTGCAGTACCACCATTGCCCGGAGTAGCTGTAAATTTCAATAGCGTTCCCGCACAAATAGTAGTACCCGGATTTGCAGAAATAACTACCGAAGCACTAGGTGATGTTGTAATGGTTATCACAATACTATTTGATGTTTTAACAGCTGTTGTAGCACATGTTGCATTACTGATCATTTCAACAGAATAGCTATCGCCATCCATCGCTGTAGTAGTGGTATAGGTTGAATTCGTAGCTCCTGCAATATAGGCGCTACCTAATTTCCACTTATAGTTAGGTGCTGATCCCCCATTAGTTGGTGTAGCTGTGAAAACAATCGCAGAACCGGAACAGGTTGAAGAATTGTTCGCTGATATCGATACAGATGGTATTAATATAGGATTAACATCAATGACAATGGCGTTTGAAGTAACAGTAGTTGGTGAAGCACAAGCTGCATTACTTACCATCTCGACTGAATACGCATCTCCGTCTGCAGCAGTAGTAGTTGTATATGTTGAACCGGTTGCTCCTGTAATATATGAACTTCCAAGCTTCCATTTATATGTTGGTGTACCGCCATTTACAGGTGCTGCTGTAAATGTTATGCTAGAACCGGCACAAATAGTAGTATTACTTACCGTTATTGATGCAAAAGGAACAACCGTTGGATTAACAGTAATTGTAATACCTGCAGATGTAACCGTTCCGGGAGATGCACAACTTGCAGTACTTGACATCTCTACGGAATACACATCACCATTATTCGCAGTGGTAGTCGTATATGTCGAATTTGTTTCACCAGCAATATATGAACTTCCAAGCTTCCATTTATAAGTAGGAGTACCCCCTCCTGTCTGCGTAGAAGTAAATGTAATGCTTGTACCATCACAAATTGTTGTAGCACTGGCTGTAGCCGTAATGGTTGGAGTAACACCTGTATTTACGGTCACTACAACCGGATTTGATGTGGCGGTTACCGGTGTTGCACAAGCAGCATTACTCGTCAATTCAACCGAATAACTGTCATTATTCGATGCGGTAGTAGTTGAGAAGGTTACATTGGTAGCCCCTGTAATATAAGAGCTTCCCAATTTCCACTTATAAGCAGGTGTTGTTCCACCATTGGTTGGTGTTGCCGTGAATATAATATTTGTCCCTGCACAAACTGAAGTATTGTTTGCGGTTATTGAAACAGATGTAGTCAAATTAGGATTAACCGTCATCACAATAGGGGAAGAAGTAACTATTGCCGGAGTAGCACAAACAGCACTACTGGTCATTTCAACAGAATAGCTATCGCCATTAGCAGCTGAAGTAGTTGTATATGTCGCATTTGTTGCCCCTGTAATATAAGAGCTGCCCAATTTCCATTTATACGTTGGCGTGCCTCCATTTACAGGTGTAGCTGTAAACGATACGCTGGCACCGGCGCATATGGTAGATCCCGTAGAAGTAATAGATACTGACGGAGTAACCGGTGTATTAACTGTCATTGTAATAGAATTAGAAGTAGCATTCGGTGTCGTTACACAACTTAAACTACTTACAATTTCAACAGAATAAACATCACCATTTGCTATGGAACTTGAAGTATAAGTATCATTTGTTGCTCCTGAAATATAAGAAGCCCCCTTTTTCCATTTATATGTAGGAGTTCCCCCATTGGACACAGCTGTTGTAAATGTAGTACTTGTACCCGTACAAATCGAATTTCCAGGGGTAGCAGTAATTACTACTGAAGGTGTAGGCGATGCGGTAATGGTAATAACTACTGAATTTGAAACTACTGGTGTAGTAGATGCACAAGCCGCATTGCTGGTCATTTCTACAGAATAGCTATCATTATCAGCTGCTGTTGTAGTTACATAAGTCGCATTGGTAGCGCCTGCAATATAAGAAGAACCTAATTTCCACTTATAGCCAGGTGTTGGACCGCCATTGGTTGGTGTTGCAGTAAATGTTATACTGGTTCCTGTGCAGATTGTTGAATTATTTGCCGATGCTGATACAGACGGAGTCAATATCGGATTCACGGTCATTACTATTGCATTACTTGTCGCTGTCAACGGACTCGCGCAGCTTGCATTGCTGGTAATTGTTACAGTATAACTATCACCATTTGCAGCAGTAGTCGTTGTGTAAGTCGAATTTGTCGCACCGGCAATATTAATACCGCCCTTTTTCCACTGGTATGTTGGGGTTGTACCACCATTGGTTGGAGTTGCCGTAAACGTAACGCTCGCTCCTGCGCAAATTGCACCTGACGGACTAGCAATAATAGAAACGGAAGGTGTTACTGTTGAAGTAACTGTCATTACGATTGCGGAACTTGTAGCAGTAGCCGGACTTGCACAAGTAGCGTTACTGGTCATTGTTACTGTATAACTATCACCATTTGCAGCAGTAGTCGTTGTATACGTAGCATTGGTTTCGCCTGAAATGTTAACACCACCTTTTTTCCACTGGTATGTTGGTGTAGAGCCACCATTCGTTGGCGTAGCAGTAAATGTTACACTTATTCCTGCGCATATTGTACCTATTGGACTAACAACAGTAGAAACAGAAGGAGTTACAGCAGGATTAACTGTCATAACAATTGCTGAACTTGTTGCCGAAACC
>NZ_JBQCDF010000090.1:0-11479 GCF_051961495.1 Cytophaga sp.
CTCCTTATGGCACTGGCAGGTTTTCGGTTTATAATGGAAAAACATTTTCTGGCGGATTAGATAGCCAAACTAAGGCATTACAATATCTTCAACTACTTATCGAATCAGGATACCCATTAAAAATTGGCTATACATATCTAAAGACGTCTGATGAATGGTATAATATTTTTAAGCTCATTTTTGAAATTATTCCTCAACCATGTTTGTTTTACACTTTGCAGTATTCAGATAAAGACGTTTTAGCAAGAGCCGCGCAAGACTATATTAATTCAGAATTCTTGACTTCTGAAACAAATAAGGTATTACCTGAGTTATTGACCATATATTTAGATGTATATACTCCTGAACAATTTAAACATAACATACTCCATTTTTGCACGGAATTGTTTCCAGCAATAGATCCTAAATCTTGGCAGTCCTTGATTTATAAAATATGGAAATTAGATTCATTTAAATCCAAAGCGCTGGATGATTTTTATTCTGCTGAATATTCGTTTATAAAATCTGCAATATGGTACATTGAAGATGATAAAATCATAAAAAAAATCATTGAAGATATTCTTATAAATTACAATCATTTAGAAGGTGAATCTGATGCTAGAATCAATCTTTTATATAGAACGACAAATAAAAAATTGAAATCAACAACTAATTATGTAAAGGAAATAAAACCTTTAATTGATCATGTTATTGATTCGTTATTAGATAATCTGGAAGGATGGTTTATCGTAATTAATATTCATTCATTGTTGTCATCTAATCAGAAAAGTAGAATAAATAAAAAAATACTTCTACTTAATTATGATGGAATTAAATATTCAAATCTTTGGTATATTCTAACGTTTTTTGCCAATACTGATGAATCTAAACAACTTATCAAAAGTAAAGTAATTGGTAATAATCTTTTTTGGAATGCAACTAAAACAACAATTTCTTATAACCATTATATTCCATTGTATCTAATTACTCAAAAAAATGGAAATGAAATTGGATTAGAATGGACAAAAGATGAAATGAATGAAATACTAAAAAAGCTAAACGCTTTAATTAATGATTGGAAAGTGAATGATGAAGATCGTCATGATTTTAAATCTCTACTACAAGAATTGAATAAATTCATAGATATGACACAAGATAAATTCAAAAGTCTTCCTAATCATAAAAAGACAGCCAATATACTTTTATCGTTATACAAAGAATCTAGAGGCTATGATACAATTATTGCAGGTTTGCTTTCGAATCAAAAATCTATTATAATTTGGGCATTAAGTGATTTATCTTATTTGATAAAAGAATATCCGAATCATCCAGAAATTTTTAGAAGTATTCCGATTCTGATAAATAAAATATTACTGCAATCTGAGCCTGCTATTGAAGCAAGTTTGAATTATTTGGCTGTTTGGATTAATGACGATAAAAATATAGAAACATTTAAACCATATGTGAACCTCTTAATTTTAATACTGAAAAAATATAAAGAAGCGCCGCTAATAAATAGCGATCAACTATTTGTTCAAAGGCAATTAATTGTTATCGCTATGGTACTATCAAAATGGAAAGTTAAAGATTCAATAATTAATGAATGGATAGGAATTAGAAATGAATCTAAGTATTTTTCGAATAGAAATATAAATTTGGATAGGGTATATTAATATACTCCAGCGTTTTATCAGTTCTAATTATTTCAATTATATTTGATCAAAAATGTCTTCATTCAATGATTTATCAAATTCTAGTTTGATTGTAAATGGTTCATAATCGCACCAAGCAAAGATTTTGTAATATTTAAAACCACGATGAGGGATGTTGTATGAATATATGGATTCGTCAATGTTTATAGTAAAAGAAAATCCAACAATATTCCAATCAATTCTTATATCGATAGGCTTTCCTGCATAATGATAATTAAGGATCTCAAGCCCCGTTTCAACTTTCTCATTGTAATTTCTATAATATAATTTTTTAGGATTTATCCATTTATTATTACTGTCGAAATCTCCAACACCAATATGGATAACAGGATAGTCAGCTAGATGCCTATCTTCATTTTTAGTAGGAAAATCTTCACTCTTACTATACATAAATCCAAATCGCCAATAGGGAGATTCAGGAATAATGGTTATGTGTTGATTTTGTTTAATAGTAAATATTTCTCTAAAGAAGTGATCATTTCTTTCAGCACGTTGAAATACTTCTTGATTAACTAAATATACTGGATTAAATTTTTCTGAATTTATGTTTTCATATGTTTTATGTAATGAATTCACATCGCCAACCTTATAAAACTTCCGTAATCCATCATAGTCATAAAATATAGAATCTAAAATTTCGTGTTCTTTAATATACCTAGTAGTTTGTGTACGAATATAGCTTGGTAATTGATCCAATATTTTATTTATTTGTCCGAAGTTTCCTTCTAAAACTTCCCCCTTGAACCACCTTGAGTTAATTTCTAATTCTTGATAATTGTTGCTCTCAAATTCAATATTCTTCCTAATCAATCGTATCAGTTCAATTGATTCTTTCCAGTATCGTCCATCTGCATAGTTCAGAATAGAATTAAGTATTTTTATAAATACTCTTTTCAATATTATTATAATGCCTGCTTCAGATTCTTTATTTTTCACACTATAATCAAATAAATATTGGATCATATTTATTGAGAAAGAATATGGAGTCTTATCATGCTTCATTAAGAAATCGAATAAATTCTGCTCCTCATTTTCAGTTAGCATATTAAGAAATTGATATAGCTTAACTCTAAACAAATTTCTTAAATCAAGATCCATTGAATTATATTCAATGTGCGATCCTAAAATAAAATAGGTTGACAAAAATTTACGATATTCATCTGATGACCTCGTTTCGTACTCTTTTAGAATATCTAATAAAATCTGTATTGTATTGTAATTAAGTTTATCTTGACTTAACAATGATCTAATTGTATTACTATCTTGATTAAAAATATCTCTAACTTCATTAATGAAATTTTCTTCGTTAGATAATCTAAAAGTAAAATACCTATTAAAATGATAAATATTTGAAATGGATTTTACCTCTTGCCCTCTGCCTTTAAATAATTTGGTTAAAATATTTGTCAATTGTTCCTTATATGGAGGTACAATTTTTTCCAATAATTTTAGTTTACTAGTTAATGTATTTATATCACTAGCTTTTTTAACTTTCAGTTTATGAAATTCATACTGGATTTCATCATATAGTTCAGGATAACGATACTTAATTGCTGCAATTTGAATAAATTCAAAAATGTCGATATAATCCCAAAGGTCATTCGAGGTGTCAAAAAATATCTGATTGGCAAATCGTTTAGCATCGCGTGTTGTAGTAATACAAAAATCTAATTCATATATAAATTTATTATTTGATTTTAAAGATGCGACGTAACTCTCTCTCTTGCTTAAGGGGATTTTACTAAGGAAATATTCTTCAAATAATTCTACATATTTCTTTGTGTCTATAGTTGGCAAAGTGAATTCAACCTGAAATATTTTTTCTATATACATTTCATGGTTGTGACTGTTTATTTCAATTAATGCATTCTTAATATAGGACTTGTCATAGCTTGATACATAAATAAAATTATTGAAGCTCCCGGTTTGTCTTATTAGTTTTAGTACTTCAACAATCTCATGCTTTTCAAGTCTATCTAAATCATCAATAAAAACGACTACCTTTTTATTAATGTCACCAAGCTTGTTATTAAGTTTTTTATAATCATCATTGATTGGCTCATTATACATATGCTCAAATACAGATGTTTTTAAAAACTGATTTTCTAGCTTAATTAGATTTGATTTGTAATTATTAAAGAAGGATGTAAGGCCAAAAAGTTCATTTGAAATATTTTTGTCCAATGTTTTGAAAAAATCATTAAGTAATTTATCAGTATTTTTATAGTTCCACGATTTAAGCCAAACGATGTGATATTTATTATTTTGTAATAATTCATTTTCAATAAAATGCATTAATGTTGACTTTCCTGAACCCCATTTTGCTGCTATACCGATAGATAATGATTCTTTACTGTCATATGAATTAATTTTCTGAGCTATTCTTTTAGCATGATCTTTATATCCTAAAATACTTAAATCAAAACTAGGATCTTTCTCAGGTTGGTCACTTTCAAATGATATTGTATGTCGCTTATTTTCACTTTTATTTTTTTTAATTAAATATGATATAAGTTTAACACAACCTAATGAATAGTATGTTATTAAAAGTATAATTAGAAGATCCGAATATGAAATAGGTACGCTTTCAAAAATTAAAGTATAAGTATAGTACTTATTGCTTTTCATCTCAACGTAATTATAAATCGTACCAATCAAAAACCAATCAATAATTTTTAAATTAAAGATTGACATTGCTATAATTTGTCTAACTACAAAAACGATGGAAATAATAAAAAATGCAATCGAGGAAATTTTATACAGAATATTATTATTGAACTTTGATAAAATAGGTATTACAATAAAATTGTCAAAAAAATCAATGTAATATTGCCTAAAAGCCACTGTAAAGAATAGTAATAAAAATATTTCAGTAGCTTTTTTATAATGTTTTTCAAAGAAAATATTGTTCCAAGTTTTAATTTTATTTAAAAATATAGCGATCCAGGATTTAACTTTATTTAAAAAGGGAATGAATATATTCATGATAGTAGTAACAAAATGTTAGACAATATATTAATAAATATTAAAAATACTGATTTTAACTACCGCTTTTCAAAGCCCTACCCACTGCATCTGAACCATATTTCAAACGTATCTTATCCATTGCTGAATATAGGTTAATTGTCTTCTTAGGATCATCAAATAAAGTAATCTGATAGCTACCGTGAACCAGATTGCTGAGACGCACACCAATCAAACGCACCAACAAGCGCCTGTTATAGAGCTTCTCAAACAGTTCCGTTACTTTCTCCATTAGTACCGCATCTGAAGAGGTATAAGAAAAAGAGCATTGCTTGGTTTCTGTATCAAAGTTTGAGTATTTGAGCTTGACCGTTAAGGTGCCGGTTAAAAAGTTTTCCTTTCGTAAATCGAAACACAATTCTTCCACCATTTTTAATAAGCGACTCTTAAACATTTTCACATCAATGGAGTCCTGTTCAAAAGTTGTTTCTGTTGAAATAGATTTACGTTCAGAATATGGCTCTAAAGGAGTAGGATCAATGGCATTAGCACGCTGCCAGAGAACAATCCCATTCTTACCAAGCATGGATTCCATTAAACGCATAGGCATGGCACTGAGCGTTCGTATATCGGTGACTCCAACCTGATGTAATTGTTCTGCAGTTTTTTTTCCGACCATTGGCATACGTTCTACAGGTAAGGGAGCCAGGAATGATTTCTCGGTTCCAAAAGGTATGTGTAACTGACCATTTGGTTTAGATTCATTGGTTGCAACTTTAGATACTGTCTTATTTATAGATAAACCATATGATATAGGGAGTCCGGAATTCTTTATAATAAATTGTCTGAGTTCATTTGTCCATTTAACATTTCCAAAGAACTTATCCATGCCAGTAATGTCCAGGTAAAATTCATCAATTGATGCCTGTTCATATAACGGAGCTTTTTCATTAATGATTTGCCTTACTAATTGCGATTGCTTTGAGTATTCTTCCATATCTCCACGAATCCAAATTGCATGCGGACAAAGCAGACGAGCCATTTTACTTGACATAGCGGAATGTATCCCGAATTTGCGGGCCTCATAACTGCAAGATGCTACAACACCCCGGTCACCAGATCCGCCAATAATTAAAGGTTTTCCCTTTAATTCAGGATGACGTAATAATTCCACGGATACAAAGAATGAATCTAGATCCATGTGTACAATGCTTCTGTCTGGCTGTAAGATCATACAATTTCTTTTTTAGCAAATGGAATCTTAAACATGCTATCAACCTCAATACTTGGATATCCAAATTCCTCAACTACTTTTCCGGTTATTTTGTAAAAGCCATTACCCTTAAAAGGATATTTCTTCAAACTGGGTGGAAAGTGTGTAGTATCAAATCCTCGTCCCTCTTTGTCAAAGAAATGCGCAAACGACATTAGCTCGTGTTTGCTGGTATATAAACTCTTTACTGTAACAAAGTAGCCGATGATCGTTGTTCGTTTGCCTACGCACGAGAGAAGTGTATTAAACGTTGAACCTATATTATGTTCAGGTGGCAGGATTTCATAAGGAAAACATAATGGAAATTCAAACAACTCAATTTGATCGTAGGCGTCCTCAAATGTGTGTCCTTTTAATTCTGGCAATTCCAGATCTTTGAGTTGAGGCTCAAACATATCAATGGAATGTATCTTAACCTTTGATTGGGAAAAGATCATTACAGCATCTAGCAGCAATACTTTTTTAGATTTTTTAGTAAGACGGAAAGCACCTGAACGGATTAACAGTTTTACTTGCTCATGCGAAGCTGGAACACGACGAACAAAATCATAAAGATCTTTATAAGGCCCATTCACTTCTCGTTCCAGAGATATAACTTCACTGATTTTTTGTTCTAGGGATTTTATATACCTGAAACCAACAAATATTGTTTTGTCAAATATAGTGTCATAATAAGATCCGGTGTTAACGCAGGGTGGTTCAATAATGGCTCCAGCCAAACGTGCTTCATTCAAATAGAACTCCCGCGAATAGAAGCCTCCTTCATTATTTAGTACAGCTACCATAAACTCCAATGGGTAATGTACTTTTAAATACAAGCTATGATAGCTTTCTACTGCAAAGCTTGCAGAATGTGCTTTAGAGAATGAATACCCGCCAAAACTTTCCATTTGTCTCCAGACCTCTTTATAAATAGCTTCATCATGCCCTTGTTGTTTGCAGGATTCAAAAAATTCCTCTCTTACCAATTCAAAACCTTTTTGTCCTCTGTATTTTCCAGACATGGCACGGCGTAATATATCGGCTTTCCCTAAATCAATTCCACCAAAATAATGGGCTACTTTAATCACGTCCTCCTGATAAACCATCACACCAAAAGTTTCTTTAAGAAGTTCCTCCATGATCGGGTGCAGATACTGAACTGTTTCAGGTTTATGAAAACGTGAAATATATTGCCCCATCATACCAGATTGTGCAACACCTGGACGAATAATGGAACTTGCCGCAACCAATGTTAGATAATCACTGCATTTTAATTTCTTTAATAGCATGCGCATGCCCGGAGATTCAATGTAAAAGCATCCTACAGTATTTGCAGTACTTATAGCCTGTCTTACATTTTCATCCTGGATTGCTTTTTGTGTATTTAGTTCTACGATCTTGCCTGTATTCTTTTGAACTATTTTTATTGTGTCCCGAATGTGTCCTAATCCACGCTGGCTTAAAATATCGTATTTATAATAACCCATCTCTTCAGCTACAAACATATCAAAATGAGTTATTGGGAAGCCTTTGGGAGGCATATCAGTTGCAGTATAACAGACAACGGGATCTTCTGAAATAAGAATACCACCTGCATGTATTCCAAGATAATTAGGTATTCCTTCGAGTTCCTGTGCATATGTAAAAATCAATCCCACAATGGAATCCCACTCTTTTGATAAAGAGGTAGCTCTATTTTGCACGATAGCATCGATTTCATGTTTGGGTAATCCAAATACTTTGCCTAACTCACGAATAATAGAACGCCCTTTAAATGTGTTGTATGTGGCTAGCAATACTGTTTTTTCTATACCATATCTCTTGAATACATAATCAATGACCTGGTCTCGTTCATTGTGTGCAAAATCAATATCAAAGTCTGGTGGAGAGGTGCGGTAAGGATTTAAAAACCGTTCAAAGTAAAGATCCAATCCAATCGGATCAACATCTGTAATTTTTAAGCAATAAGCCACAATGCTGTTTGCTCCGCTGCCACGTCCTACATAAGAAAAGTTATTGGAGATGGCATAGCGCAAAATATCCCAGGTTATAAGGAAGTATGCATTGAAACCCAATTCATCTATTACTTTTAATTCTCGATGGACGCGATCCAGAGCTATTTTGTTTTTTGCGCCATATCGTTCTTTAAAGCCATCCAATGCAAGCTTTTTTAACAGCTCTCTATCGTCCGCTGCAGATGTAGTATAGAGTTTTTTGTTTTTACTGACTGTATTGAATTCTATATTACAATTGTTGATCAATTGCATGGTATTATTAATAATCTGCGGAAATCTTCCATATGCAGAAATCAATTCATTAACAGGCAACATCATTTCGTCAGATTGAGCTTGCTCTTGCACACTCAATTTAGACAACAACAAATTCTTATCAATAGCGCGCAAAAGCCGATGTGTATTGAATCCTTTCTTGTTTTTAAAAGTAACAGGATGCAACATGATATATTTATCCTGGCGCAAAGTATTTTCGGAGGTTATAAACCGATTTACGTCAGAGGTTTTTAAACCTATGTATTCATTATCTTTTAAAGCATCTAGGGCAATGCTTCCATATTTATAAATAATATAGCAGTTCTTAAAAGCAGGTGCTACCAATGGCTTTGCATGATCTACATTATTGAAAGTTGAAAGAAATTGGTTTAATTCTCTGAACCCATCATTGTTTTTTGCTATGCCTAGATAAAGGAAGTCATCTTCGTTTCTAAATTCAATGCCAATAAGTGGTTTTATGTTATGCTTTATGCATTCGTTATAAAAAGTGAAAGCAGCTGATGTATTATTGATATCAGATAAGCAAAGTATTTCAGCACCTTTATCTATACCTTCTTGCACGAGTGCTTCCGGAGATAAAGTTCCATATTTTAAGCTGAAATAACTGTGACAGTTAATATACATATATTGCTATTTATATTAGCAATATATGTATAAATGCTAAATATATTAGCTTTTGTTAATTGTTAAATATTTTCAATAATATGCAATTGACTGAAAAATAGTGATTTATATAAATGTAGCATATTATTCCAGTCAATTCTATTTCAATTTATGTATTGGATCAAGTGCTCGTTCTATTAATCTTCCGTCAATGTACTTATTATAAATAACTCCTTTTACTGAAATTACGATTGGCCTACAATTAGCGGCATGCCTTTCAAGTGCTTTTTTACCGCTGTCTTTTAACGCATCCTCTACTAGTAAGCCTATTGAGTTTTCTCCGACAAATAGCTTATTATGATCTTCCATACTTAAATCAACATGTATAGATTTATAATAATTCAATTATTTCAATTGCCTCAAACAATACTACCGATTCAATAATTTTTTCTCATATATCCTTTGCACCCTTCAATTTAAAAGGACGATAGTTGAATATTATTTTTCACTGTACATTTCACGGTAATATTTATTAGCCTCGATCAACATTAGTTTTTTATCTTCTCCAATACTATTGCTTTTAATAATACTGTCATTATGATTTATCTGTGCATTAATAAATGCATAAAATTTCTCATAAAGTTGATCATTGGTTGTATACTGATTATACTGACCGTCTTCTTTTATAAATTGCGGTCCTAACGCTTTTTTAGAACACATATTCTTATTTATTCCAAAAACTGTTTTGTCTCCTTCTTTGAATAGATATGCATCAATTCTATTATTTGATGCTACTGTTTTAATAATAAAGAACAATGTGTCATTTTTAATATTAAGTTCGATTAGGTCTAAATTACTTTTTGTCCTCTTATAATTATTCCCGTAAAGGCCAATTTGTACCTGCGGCATGCTTAAGGTACCCGTCCCCGTAAGAGAATTGGTTGATTCATTCTGAATTAAATTCAATTTGATTGAAGCTAAATCAACAGTATTTAAGACCTTAACATCAATGGGGAACTGTGAATCATATTTTCCAATGTAATCTTTATTAGATTTGCTGCAGGATAAGAATGTTACGAGGCAAAAAAGTGTAAAGATAATTTTTGTTGTTGCGTCCATTTCTAGATTAGTTTATTTTTTGATTTATTTAAATGCATGATTTGATACTATCAAGATATTTTTTCATTTCGCCTTGCATATCGGTCGATTGATTGTAGGTTGGCTGTCCGTCTTTAAGAAACCCTGAAAAATCTGAAATGTATTTATCTCTTTGAAATTTCTCCATCATTAAAAAGCAAAACATTTTCACCACCCATTTATCATCCTGGATATTTATGGACTCACCACATACTCCCTCTACTTGAGTCATAATATTGAAGTAAAAAACTGCAGCGATTTCCAATTCTTCTTGTACAGGCATTTCTTTCTCTAATACCGTTAAAATTGCATTAGTATAGTATTGAAGTTGTTCATCTGAAAGCATTCCTAAAAAATCAACGAATGATATAGGATTGTCCTCATTATGCTTACTTCTTCTCAACGAATCTACATCAGAGGCTAAGTGAATGATAAACTGCTGGAGCTTTATCATAGATTGAATTTTAGCTGTTTGAGCATGAAAAGTAATTTGAATGCAATGCAATTTAAGTAAAAAATACCAACGTTGTATGTTCGTACAACCTTTTTGATAACATAAAAAATTTCATTGCATCTAATACGCAATGAAAATGAAAGACAAAGATTCGTTTACGATACAATTAGGGGTTCAACTAAGGAAAATTAGGAAGCAAAAGGGTATAAGTTTGGCTGAATTAGGTTTGCGAGGAGACTTTGATAAACATGCTTTATCTAAAATTGAAAATGGTAAAAAAGAGATAACAGTTTATTCATTACAGAAAATATGTATCTCTTTAGAAATTACAATTGAAGAATTTTTTGAAGGTTTTAGTGAAAAGTGACGAATAAATTTCAGACAACAACTTTATACATACTATTTTTGGGGAGGGAAATATCTAAGCTGTTGGATGCCATGTAAAGAAATAAATTCAGAATTGTTGCCCTCTTTTTCTTGCCCAGCATCATTAGTTCTTTTAGTACTTGAAATTAGCAGACATCCTTTTTTTGCCCTTGTAATACCAACATAATGCAAATTTATATCCTGTATCCAGTTAGAAAAAACTGGATTTTTCCAATCATTATTTACCCCTGGTTGTTTCTTAGGAAGGATCCATTCATACAAATCAAGATGAATTACGACATCAAATTCAAGTCCCTTTGATTTGTGTAAAGTCATTATTGTTATTTCTTCAATAGTAGATAAGTTATAAGAATTCAATTGTTCTTTTGAATTTAATACTGCACGTAACAATCCAATTGATTCACTATTTTTAGATTTAGGCGCAATTATATTTGCAATACCTATAAAAGCATCTACAATTTCATCTTCATTTAATTTTTTTGATTTAAATAAATCAAGTATTTTATTTTTTAATTCAAGCGCTTTTTTTAAATCAGATTTGATAATTTTTTCATATGAAATAAATTCTTCTACCACTTCTATAAACCGATATGTTTTGTCGTATGCAAAATAAAGTAAGTTTGAAAAAATGGCTGACCACACATTTAAACTTCCATCAAGTTCAGTAGAAATAAATAATCTGTGTGGTGTAACTAAAGAT
>NZ_JBQCDF010000091.1:0-11333 GCF_051961495.1 Cytophaga sp.
GCACGCGCAGCAGGTTGAGGTCGAGCGTCCGAAAATTAATGTCGCTTATACCAGCTATAAAAACAAAATATTTAACATATTACAACAAATAATGATATTTATCAATGAAAATAAATTAGCATAAATCACTTCTAATTTATACCTTAAATTAATTTCAATTTTCTTTATTTCTTTTTCAAGTTTCTGTTTACAGCTATGAACGAACAACAAAAAATATTACGGATTTTCCGGCTCATCCATATTCTTGCAGGTAATCAGAGAAAAACGATTAAGCAACTTCAGAACACATTAGAGGTAAGTCAGTCTACTATATATAAATACTTAAATCTACTAGAGGAGTTGGGTTATTGCGTTGATAAGGATGAGCACGACAAGTATTTCATTTTTGAACCGGATCACCGGATGCCTTTATTCATTGAAGAAGAAGTACAGTTCCTAAATCAGTGTTTAAGCGGCTTACCTAATAATAATCCTTATAAGATCAGCCTGTCAAAGAAAATACAGCTCAACGGATTATTCATTCCTACAGCGCAGGAATTAAAACAGCGTATGTATACCAGACTTATCCTACAAATCAATGAAGCCATTACAAATCAGCTATGGATTACTTTATGCAAATACCAGTCGGCAGACTCTTCTACATCTGAAGACCGGATTGTACTGCCTAAAAAAATTGATTCCGAAAACGGGCAGCTGACTGCTTTTGATGTAAAGCGCAATGCCATCCGTATGTTTAAAATTCACCGGATCACTAAAATCGAACATGCAGAAAAACCTGCGCAGCCTGTTAATCCTGAAATCCTTACACCTGTTGACCTGTTCGGACTAACCGGACCGTTGCCTATTAAAGTGGAACTGCTGTTAAGTCAGCGGGCAAAACATTTACTGGAAGAAGAATATCCAGCCGCCGGTAGTTTTATTACACCGGAAAACAATACGCTTTTCCCCTATCGATATGTCAGTGAGATCCGTGACTTTAAAGGTGTTGGCAGGTTTATACTTGGCTTGCCGGGAGAAATACAAATTATCAGCCCGATAGAACTCATTGCTTATTTACTGGAACGTATGAAAGGCTATACGTTTATATCCAATATTCAGACGATGAGTGTCTGAAATTTAGGCATCCAAAATACTTTTATCGAAAATTGAGAAAAACAGGTTATACATTTGAAACGAAATAAAGCAATATATGAGAATTTATTTAGCTACAAGTAAAAATACGGAATTAGTACCTTTTGCCTATCAGCAGCTATTAACCGGCGTGCTTCACAAATGGCTTGGTAAAAATGATGTGCACGATGAAATGTCACTATACAGCTTTTGCTGGCTAAAGAATGGAAAAGCCTCAGCAAAAGGAATCAACTTTCCAAATGGCGCATCCTTTTTTATCAGTACGTATGATAACGAACTACTCAAAAAAATTATAGAAGGCATTCAGCAATACCCCGAATTATTTTATGGTATGAAAGTAACAGAAATAACCATACAGGAAGATCCGCAATTTTCGGAAATACAACGCTTTGTTGTAGCTAGCCCGGTCTTTATAAAAAGAAGCAACGCAGAGCGCAAAGAATTTTTCTATTACAACCATCCTGAGGCCGGGAAATTGTTGACGGAAACACTTGCTAAAAAATTACAGAAGGCCGGTTTAAATGCTGAAAGCATATCCGTTGAATTTGATAAAAGATTTAGAACACCTTCTATTAAAGGTACCTCCTACTATGGTATTCACAGCAAAGGTTCTGTATGTCCGGTTATCATAAAAGGTACACCTCAACAAATTGCCTTTGCATGGAATGTTGGCTTGGGAAATAGTACAGGTATTGGATTTGGGGCATTAAATTGATTTGTATGAAGTATTATGTAGTAAAATATAGTGGACCGTTTGGATTTATTAAGCCTTGGACAGCTGTCAGGGATAGCGAAACTTTTAGTCAGCAATTTTTAACCCCTTCAATTATTGAAGGGATCGAAAAGAAATTGTTTCCAGAGTTATTAACTTCCAATGGTATTTCTAAAATACTTGGTCATAGACTTTCCTATGATCAAGTTTGTGGGCAACAGGAACAAATCCAAACACGGGGTTGGAATTCAACTAAAAAAGGTAAACAAATTTTATTTGAAAGACCAAATGGAATTTTATTAAGAGGTGTACTCATTAATCCAACTTTAACTCTTGCTTTCAAAACATTAGAAGATGCACAAATAGCACATAAGCAACATATCTGTTTATGTAGAAATGAGGATATTTTATTTCCACTTGAAATTTTAGAGACTGATAAAAATAGTTTTGATTCTGATGAAAATCAGTTCAATGGCTTTGAGTTGATTTTTGAAAAAACAGAGAAATCATTTCTGGTTGGATACAACAGACTTACTGCTGAACAAATGTATGGCTGGATCAAAGTTGTAGGAAATCCAATTACTCAGTACTAAAATGGAAAAACTATTAGCTAAATCGGCTCCAGAATGGACAACATTACAAGATCATTTGCATCATGTTGCAATGTCAGCAAAAGCATTCGCCAATCATGTAGGATTGAACGAAGATTTAGCATATAAAGGAGCTATTTTGCATGATCTAGGAAAGGCACATCCAGAGTTTCAGAAAAGATTATTGAGAAGCGGAAAATCTACAAAAACATTCAGACATGAAATTGCCTCATTATTTTTCATTTCACTTTTTCCTGAATCAGAACATTCCGCTTTAATTGAAATGGTGGTTGGACATCATAAATCAATTAAAAATGATGCCGGAGAAAAAGGTTTATTAGATCTCGACGACATTGAGGAGTATGAGAATTTTCACTTAGGAAGATGGAATGAGTGGAGTCAACACGCCAATGAATTATTAAACCATTTTGGGATATATTCTGAATTCATCAATGAAAAGAAAGCCCTGGAAAATCTTGATTACGTCGTTGATTATTGTAAAAAGCAAATAAAAGAAAAAGGATTTTCACAATGGAGAGGTCTACTTATGGGAGCAGATCACTTTGCTTCCGCACTAATCCACTCTACAGAAAAAGAATTAAAAAAATGTTTTGCCAGGCCTAACCTTAGTTTTTTTGAAAGAACTCATCCTCTGTATCCACTATCTCAGATGGATGCAAGTTCAAGCAAAAAGCATAGTCTTGTTGTTGCCTGTACAGGAGCCGGCAAAACAGATTTTCTTTTTAGAAGATGTACAGGAAGGGTTTTCTATACACTTCCATTTCAGGCTTCTATTAATGCAATGTTTAAACGTGTTGCCAAAGATTTAGAAAAAGATAACCCTGATTTGGATATCAGGATTTTACACGCATCTTCATCCGTCATTAAAAGAAAGGGCAATGAGGAAGAAGAAGTACTGCAATCGTTATTCGGGTCATCGGTTAAAATATTAACACCACATCAATTAGCTTCTATTGCATTTGGATTGAAAGGATATGAGTCTCTTATATTGGATTTAAAAGGCTGTGATATTATACTAGATGAAATTCATACTTATACTGGTGTTTCGCAAGCGATTGTTATAAAATTAGTAGAAGTATTAAAATCCATTGACTGTAAAATACATGTTGGGACAGCGACGATGCCTTCCATTTTGTACAATAAAATCTTATCAATTTTAGGAGATGATATTTTAGAGGTGGCATTGCCTGATGCAGAATTAGAAAAATTTAACAGACATAAAACCTTTAAAATAAAAACTTTTGAAGATTCTTTTTCAATTATAAATACTGCGATTGATAAAAATCAAAAAGTTTTGATCGTAATGAATCGCGTGGCAAATGCCCAAAAAGTTTTTGATGAACTAAGTGAATTGTATCCAAACATTGATAAGATTCTTTTACATAGTCGTTTCAAGCGTAGCGATAGGAATAAAAAAGAAAAAGAATTAATTGGACTGGATGATAATGGCATACCTACAAACCAATTCAACACTTCAAACAAAACCTGTATTGTCGTCTCAACACAAATAGTTGAAGTTAGTCTGGATATCAGTTTTGATGTAATGATTACAGAAGCTGCTCCACTTGATGCATTAGCACAACGCTTTGGAAGAATTAACAGAAAACGCACATTAGATACTATTGGCCAACTAAAAAATATCTATGTAATTGCTCCTCCTGAAGATAAACAGCAAGCATTACCATATGATTTAGATGTACTAAATAGAACGTACGAAGTATTGCCTGACGGAGAAATATTTGAAGAGAAAGTATTACAAGAGAAAATAGATATCGTATTTCCCAAAATTGACTTTTTAAATATTGAAGAGCATTCGGTGTTTAAAACAAACGGAGATTTTTCAATTAATAAGCTTACACATAGAAGCAAATCTATTCTATTTGAATTGCTTGAGATTGATTCCGTTTCATGTATTTGCGAAAGCGATTTAGTTGAATATGAAAATTCTGACTTTGAAAGAAGATTGGAATTGGAAATTCCAATACGATATTTCACTGTTTCAAAAATGAATCAATCTCAAAAAGGAAATAAGCCTTTTATTATTCCCGATAAAGCATATTCAGAAAATATGGGTTTAATCACCACTTTAATAAAAGAAGAAAATTTTGACTTTAATAATCAAATATTATGATTACCACAGTAGTTGGAAGAACATTTTTGGATGCTTATAACAAAAAATATAATAAGCAATTAACTCCTAAAGAGTTTTTTGTAAAAGAATATTTCGAGTTATTTTATAATCATCCTAAGTATATGCAGTGGGTTACAAATTCTCCATTTGTGCAAATGAAAAGCGGTCAAAAAGTACATTTATTGACCGAAGATGAAAGAGTAGAAAAGCTTGAAGCATTACATGAAAAGATTTCAAACGAATCAGCTGATGCGAGTTTCGCATTGGGGTTTCCTGCTTCGGAAACAAAAGAGTTTGCTAGTACGTCTGGCTTAGTAAGCGATATTATTATCCCTACAGACGAAAATGAAATTTATTTATCATGGATAGGAAGTGGCTTAGGAATTGGTGTTGCCGGAGGTTATACAATTTTATTTGATGATGCAAAAATTACTTTACAAACCTATGAAGGATGGAAAATCTACAGAAAGTATTTAAATGATGTTACGCTTGAAAAGCTAAGGGGAAATCAAATTGGAACCTGGAATGGACAATGGTTAGCATATTCATTAGATGAATTTTTTAATGAGCAATTCGATTTCAGTTTATTGGTTTCAAAAAAAATATTGGATCTTTCTTCTGACAATATAGAAGTTAATACAGTTTTTTGGTCTAAGCTATTTTTTAGTTTATCCCAAATCTATCCAGAAGCATCACTTACTGCTTATGTATATGGATTCGGACAAACCAACAAAACTATTGGCTTCATACCTTTCCAATTAAAATCAGGATCAAAGCTTAAGCATATATACAAGCAACTGACAGCATCAGATAAGTCAATTTCGGCAAATGATTTTGAAACCTTATTTGGTATGCATATTAAAAGAGCTTGTGAATTAGGAAGTATTGGCTTACAAACCCTTCGTCCCGAAGGTTTAGTAAAATACATGAATGAAAGTAAAAACTTGGCATTCAAAAATGAGGATGATAAAATAAATTATTATGTATATAAAACTTGGTTAATTGCTATGTTATCTAAAAACAAAGAAGAAATAACAGAATATACACTTGAATTGGCGAAGGTCATTTTGAAGTATAGAAATGGTGACAGTAATAACAAAACTGTCCGTAAGAATTTAGTAGAAAAAGAACTTTTTGAATCCAAATCAAAAAAATCATTTATTGAACAAATAATCATTATGATTAAAGATTTAGATACTAATGACCTTATAATCATAAAAAAATTGAAAGATGATATTCATCTTATGACTAACGAAGAATTTGGTTATTTCTCTACCCTTTTGAAATTCGACTACGCATTCTTAGAAAAACAATCATAAACTACATAAACTAATTATAAAATGAATACAATTTATATCAGAACCCTTAAAAGAGCCGAGCATACAGTATTTTGTGTAGCTGATGGACAAAAATATTACTACGATTCTCAATTCAATAGAAGGATTCCATTTTCTAGCGGCCAACAAATAAAGAGATCATTGATTGATTCTTTATGCGAGGCCATCAACCAAACACCTTCTCCTACTACATTTTTGTTTGATGTTAATAAGCAAAAAGAATTAAAAGAAGGTGAAGTATACGGGACTTGTGATCCTACATATGCAGATCAATTGTTTGGCGGATGGATGAAAGCTTCGAAGGGTGGTGTTGAAAGAACGTTAAAAAGAAGAAGCCCTCTTTCTATTTCTGCTATGAGAGCTTTACATCCATTATTAGCAGGACTTGAAAAAGAAGCCGGTTCTTTTGATAGAAGTGAAAGACCAAATAATGTCGTAATTGTAAGAGATGAGAAAGGAAATCAATTAAATCAAGAGGAAATTGTTTCTTTACTTGATGGCAAAGACAGAAGTTTAAGTCGCAAATGGTTAAATGCCTCAGATAGAGTTGCTGGTTTATTCGTTGCTGACTTAGCTATTGATTTAAGAAGATTATTTTCTGTAAGTATTAATCCCTTCGAACCTGAAATGAGTGAATCTACTATTGAAAAACTTAAAAGTGAGGGTTGGATTGAATCTGTGAATGTATTTGGACCATGTTTAGTAGCTCCAAAAGAATTAAGAGAGAAATGGATCAAAGGTTTAGCTAAAGCGATTATTGATTGGAGAATTACGTCAAATCAATCTCGTACATTCAGTTTAATGGATACGTTGGCTATTTCTATCAGTGATAATGCTAACACAATTGCAGGAAGTATTAGAGCCAAACTTTCAGAAGAAGATTCTAAAAAAGCAGATCCGATTATTGACGAAAGTTTAAAAGGTATTGATACGTTTATTACGTTACAAGCCGGTGGCTTTATCCATACAAAAGGTGAAACTGCTGACGCACTCGAAAAAGCTGAGCAAAAACTTATAGAGCTCATGATGGCTTTTGATTACGAAAACCAACTGGTAACTGCATAATTATAAGAAATCCTGATAAGTTGAATACGAACTTATCAGGATTGTTATATATATTCTTTGTCTTAGTCATAATGCCGCTACTTGTGGCGTCAATTTTTAAAACATTTTTATTGTTCAACCAGCTACTATGCAAACATACATTACACAACTAATTGCAGATTTAAAAACAGCCCAAAGTAAGGCTGAGCACACAATCAATAAACAACTTATTGAAGACAATTTTGAAGCGCACATAGCAGATGTGGAGCGCTATTTAAGTAATGAAGGCGCACAACCAATATATGAAATTATCGGCTTTTTGCCAAAGTATTTCCCTCCTGCTAACCGACTAAATGAAAATCAACTGACAACAGTTTCATCTGCACTTTTAGAATGCTTAAGTAGTTGGAATATTTGTATTGATTTACCTGAAAAATTACCGTCTGCATTAGCATATACACTACTCGTAAAATCGTTACAGAATAAAATTGTACTGCAGAACTCTGAAGCTATTCACCTGGAACTATGTCATTATGATAGCGAAGATTGTCCGTTTGGGACAGAATATTGCAGATGCATGGATCCAGAAGATGATCATACACAAGCAACTCATATTATGTAAACTTTCACCTGATATTGTTCCAAACTAACTTTTTATGGAAACCCAATTTTCTCATATCATCCAACTCATTCAAACTTCACGGAACAAGGCCATAAGTGCGGTCAATACTGAATTAATTAATCTGTACTGGCAGGTAGGTGCTTATATTTCACGTCAATTGAAACAAGCCAGCTGGGGTGAAAAAACCGTAGGCGAACTGGCAACGTTCATCAAAATGCATCATCCAGAGATAAAAGGATTTAACCGACCTGGCCTCTACCGAATGAAGCAGTTTTATGAAGCTTACGCTGATTCTGTAATTGTCTCATCAGTGATGAGACAATTACAACATACTGATAATCAAAACACCAAAATTGTGTCATCAGTGATGTCACAATTTGATCTGACTAAACACAAAGATTGTCTGCTTACAAAAATAAGCTGGACCCATCATCTCACTATTATGGCTCGCTGCTCAGGTATCGAAGAGCGGGAGTTTTACATCCGCCTGACGATTAAAGAAAAATACAGCGTACGCGAGCTGGAACGGCAGATCAACAGCGGTATGTATGAACGCTCGCTGGCTGGTATGCAATTGTCGCCATCGCTCAAGAACAGACAAGCAGAAATCAACACTATTTTTAAAGACAGTTATGTGTTTGAATTTTTAAATCTGCAGGAAACTGCATTAGAGAATGAAGTGCAGCAGGCGTTAATCAGGCAGATGAAATCTGTTGTGCTGGAACTTGGCAGGGATTTTTTATTTGTCGCTGAAGAGTTCAGGTTACAGGTTGGCAGCAGCGATTTTTATATTGATCTGTTGTTTTATCACCGGGGTTTACAATGTCTGATCGCCTTTGAATTAAAAGCAGACAAATTCAGGCCGGAACAACTGGGACAGTTAAATTTTTATCTGGAAGCTTTGGACAGAGATGTAAAAAAAGGAAATGAAAATCCCAGTATTGGTGTGCTTTTGTGTAAAGACAAAGACAGTGAAGTGGTAGAATATGCGCTCAGCAGAAACTTATCCCCTGCCTTGGTTGCCGAATATAAAATGCAGTTACCCAATAAGGAAATACTACAGAAAAAACTGCATGCTATTTTTAAAGAGAATGAATAATCGATGATTATCACTGCCACACATATTAACTACTATTTCATTTGCCATCGTAAATTATGGTTATTCTCAAATGGCATCCGCATGGAACATACCTCCGAGGTTGTACAGGAAGGCAAACTGATTCATGAAGTCAGCTATCCACAACGTGCAGAACGTTTTACTGAGATTGAGGTAGGCGGTTCCAAAATTGATTTTTATGATGCGAAAAATAAAGTAGTGCATGAAATAAAGAAATCCAATTCGGTTGAAAAAGCGCATGAATGGCAGGTAAAATATTATATCTGGCTGCTGGAGCAGCATGGTGTTTGTGATGTCACAGGTATACTTGAATATCCTAAACTAAGAGAAACAAAAGAAGTTTTTTTAACAGAGGAAGACAAGTTATATATGCCCAAAATGTTAAGAGTCATTGAAGAAATCATTTCTTCAAATTATGCTTCATCCAAAATCAATAAAAAATTTTGTCTGAGTTGCAGCTATTATGATTTCTGCTGGGTAGAGGAAGAATAGTTGCTAGTTACTAGCTTCTAATTACGAGACAATAATGATCAAAACATAATATTCACTTATGAGAAAATCGTATTACCTCTTCAATCCTGGCCGTCTGAGCCGAAAGGACAATACATTGAAATTTACTCCGGTAGACGAAGATGGGAATGAAGGTCAACCGCGCTATATACCGGTGGAAACGGTAGATAACATGTATGTATTCGGCAGCCTGGATGCCAACAGTGCCTTGTATAATTTTTTGGGCAAGCATAGTGTAAATGTACATTTCTTTGATTATTACGAACATTATACAGGCTCCTTCATGGCAAAGGATTACCTGCTCTCGGGCAGGATGGTAACATCACAGGTAAGTCATTATCTGGACCCGTCAAAACGGTTGGTTATAGCCCGCAAGTTTGTTACGGGCAGTGCAGATAATATTCTGAAGAACCTTAGCTATTATAACAATCGTTCTAAAGACACTTCTACCCCTATTTCATTTATTGAACAATATAGGCTTGGTATTGAGCATGCAACGGATGTAGCAACGCTTATGGGTATTGAAGGAAATATACGTCAGGTATATTATGATGCGTTTGATACCATCGTAAACGATTTTACGATGGAAGGCAGAAGCAAGCAGCCCCCACGAAATGAGATCAATGCACTGATTTCATTTACTAATATGCTTTGCTATACTACCTGCCTGGATGCTATATACCATACACAGTTGAACCCTACTGTTAGTTTCCTGCACGAGCCAGGGGAACGCCGCTATTCCTTATCGCTGGACATTGCAGAGATCTTTAAACCGTTACTGGCAGACCGTCTGTTATTTTCATTACTCAACAAAAAACAAATCCAGAGCAAAGATTTTGATTTTAAAGTTAATTACTGTTTACTGAAAGAAAGCGGGAGAAAAACCGTAATGAAATACTGGGATGAAAAACTTAATGAAACAATTAAGCACCGAAGCTTGGGAAGAAATGTTAGTTACAAACATCTGATCAAACTGGAATGCTATAAACTGACCAAGCATTTGCTCAATATAGAACCGTATAAACCATTTAAAGCCTGGTGGTAAATATATGTATGTGATATTGGTTTATGATTTGGACGCCAAACGAACTGGCAAGATGCTGAAGTTATGTCGTAAATATTTAAATTGGATTCAGAACAGCGTTTTTGAAGGCGATATAACAGAATCAAAGTTAAAAGAACTATTGGCTTCTGCTAAAAAAATAATGGATCTGAATACGGACAGCATCATTGTTTTTAAAAGCAGAGATCAGTACTGGCTGGATAAAGAGATTATTGGCCAGGAACGCGGGTCAACAATTAATTTTATTTAGTCGTCTCTCTGGCCTTTCTCCTACAATGTTGGATATTTGTTTTTTTATTTAAGACTTATATATCTGATTTTAAAAATCTTATAAAATCGTCAATCTCCTATGTAAATTCTATTATTCATGACAGACGATTTCAACTCTAATTTTCAAAATAAAAAAGGTGGTTTTTAAACTGAATTCCCAATTTTTAAGTCGTATTTTTACGGCTCTTAATCGCACCACACAGGAATTGAAATCCGCATCAGCGCGCAATGTAGGATCAGGAATTTCACTCTTAATCGCACCACACAGGAATTGAAATCTGGAAGGAGTCAGAAGAGAGCGAATTACGAACCAGACTCTTAATCGCACCACACAGGAATTGAAATGGTTCAACACCACGCCGACAAGGTAGAAATACTTCTCTTAATCGCACCACACAGGAATTGAAATAGAGTAGGAAGCATCTTTAAAGACCTGTTTAACACCTCTTAATCGCACCACACAGGAATTGAAATCTTTAAAACATTGCTTCCTTTACTGGAGAATGTTCCGACTCTTAATCGCACCACACAGGAATTGAAATGGTTAACGGACTTCAGCAGATTATTGAACTTCAAGGCTCTTAATCGCACCACACAGGAATTGAAATACTGAAATCTGTACGCCTGCTTCGGTCAGTCCATTACTCTTAATCGCACCACACAGGAATTGAAATCGGTAAACCGTTCACAATATTACCGCCGGCTTCAACTCTTAATCGCACCACACAGGAATTGAAATACGTGCTATGTATTCAGCCAAAAGCAGAACCGCCACTCTTAATCGC
>NZ_JBQCDF010000092.1:0-10202 GCF_051961495.1 Cytophaga sp.
GACTTTATGATACATCATAGAATGTTCGAATGCTTTATGTATCAGTTTTGCATTTAAGACTGATGCAATCTCATTACACTGATCCATGTATATGGATCGGGGATAACGGGTAACAAAGTTCGACAAGGCCTTTAAACACTCATAAGTACTGGTTTGATCCAGGTTATATTCCGGTGAATTCATGTACAATGAATACACATGCATATACATAGACTCTTCAACACGCGTGCTTCTTGGATAGGTTAAATAGAAATCCTTGAAATAAAAAGCACTCATCATGTATTGCTTCTGCTTGTAATAATTATTCGCCAGATAATACGCTGCGTCTTCTGCCCCATCCTGCCCTTTCAATAAAGGAGACACATCTTCAAGCAAAACACCGGCTTTATAATAATCTTCTTCATTATAATATTTAATTGCACTCGAAAGCTTTTCCGCTGGTGTGCCCGTTTTCTGCAAGCGATTAAAATCACTGCATGAAAACAACAGGAAAACGATCGGTAAACAAATAAAATATTTAAGTAAGCGCATATTAGGCATAGCTTGCAAATGTACGAAATGATTTTTGTTTAAACAAAAGCTTTAAAAGTACTAAGCACCTCATTACAAATTAGTTCCAATGACTGACTGCCGTGTCGGACGATCTTTTGCCTTCCATTTAAACCCTTTCAGCTTAACATCTTCAGGTTTAAGCTGTTGCGGCGGAATAAAAGCGGCATCAGGCTTGGTCACATAAGTAATGGAAGCCAACTTATCATCTTTGAATAATACAACGATGGAACCAGCCTCTGCTTTATTTACTCCTATAAGTTTTTTTTCTCCTTCCAGGGCATGATAAATACTTTCCGCATTTCCTTCCACCATGATCTTCTTCAAATGATTATTATCAAAGTAGGCAGTAATCTGACGCCCCTTGATTTGATTAAAGTTTGCCAGGGTATCTTTCGAAATCACGAATGCATTTACATGCATGTGCATGGCATCCATCTTCCCGTTTTTCTGGACCATCCAGATGGAATCTGCCACCAATTGATTTTCTCCGTTCCACAAAACAGGATTGCGGAATAAATAAATCGTGGAGTCATAAAAATTATAAACAAGCGAATCGCAGGTTGCCTGTAGATCTTTTCGATACAGCTGAACATGGAAATAAGCTTTTAATAATTTTATTTTTTTAGTTGTATCATCAATGGAAACCAGCGTATCTGCTTTTAAGAATAACGTATCAATACCGCTTACCTGATACATGAGCGGATTTCCCGACACAATTGAATAGCCGTCTTTTCCTCTGTACTTTGCATGCTGACCCAATACAGTTATGCTGTCTTTTTTATTAATGATTTTCACATCACCGGTAACCACGCCCAGCTTTGTTTTTTCATCGTAATCAATCTTATGGCCGGATATGGCATTATCACCGGAGTGAACCTGCGCCCTGCCGCCAAAGTACATCACTGCTGTAGCGGTGTTGTAAGAACCTTCCTTCGATGTCACGACTCCGTCTTTTGTTGTAATCTTCGTTTCCCCTCTGAATGTTGCCATTCGTGAATTTGAGCTATATTGCAGCGTATCGGCATCAAGTAAGAAACCTTGCCCGGGATTGGTTATATGAACATTTTTCTTGAAGGTAAATATTTTTGAAGACGTATTGTAAGCACCTATTGTACTGGTCAAGTTATTTCCTTTATCACTGATATCAGCACCGGATGAATAACTTACAGTTTTAGACACACGGTCGTAATTGAGGACACTCGTTTTTAAGATCGTCTGTTTATCTACCAGGATAACATCACCGATTGCTTTTGCTTTTTTCGTATTACCATCATATTCAAGCTTCTTACAGGTTAGAGATAAGGTATCGCCTTGTGTTAATCGTACCCGTCCGAATGCTTCTATATAGTTTCTGCCGGCATATTGAAAAGCGGAATCACAATACAGGAACATTTCACCCTGTTGAAAAACAACGTTGTCTTTTAGTTTAACATATGCTTCCTTTCCTTCACTACCCATTAATGTACCCGCCTGTACCAACTTGATCTTTTCAGGTTGATTTTGGGCAAATGCACCAATAAACAGTAAAAATGCTGGTACTATATGTAGTATTCTCCGAAACATATCTCTAATCATATCTGCAAAAATAATTTAAATTGTATATTTAACCTATGTTGCACGAATTGCGCCAATTTATTTCAGAGAAACAACTTTTTTCTCCGAATGATAAAATTTTACTAACCGTAAGTGGAGGAATTGATTCGGTCGTATTATTCGATTTATTTTTAAAAGCAGGTTATTCTTTTGCAGTTGCACATTGCAATTTTTCCCTGCGCGGAAAAGAATCGGATGAGGATGAAGAATTTGTTGCCCGTTTAGCCCAGCAAAACAGTGTATCTTTTCACGTAAAACGTTTTGATACAAGTTCGTTTGCCAGCACAAACTCATTGTCTATACAAATGGCAGCAAGGCAGTTGCGCTATGCCTGGTTTGAGGAGCTGGCAAAAGAGTATGGTTATGCCCGTATTGCAACGGCACACCAACTGAATGATATTGTTGAAACCATGCTAATCAATTTAACCCGGGGAACCGGCATTGCCGGCTTGCACGGCATATTGGAAAAAAACGGAAACATTGTCAGACCACTGCTTTTCACTGCCCGGAACGAAATTCGCACATATGCTGAAAAAAACGCGCTTAGCTGGCGTGAAGACAGTTCAAATGTAGAAGAAAAATATGCGCGTAATTTAATCCGCCACCAGATCATTCCGGTTTTAAAGAACCTGAACCCCAAACTGGAAGAAGTTTTCAGATATAGCGCCGAACGTTTCAAAGGTACAGAAACAGTATACAAGTATCATATTGAAGAATACCGGTCAAGAATACTACAGAAAACGTCGGACGGATTCGCCATCAAGCTGGAAGACATTGATCAGACTCCCGATCCTTTATGTATTTTATCCGAACTGCTTTTACCATTCGGCTTTAATTATTCAACTATACAAACAATTTATACGAAGCGTTTTCAGCCTTCCGGGGCACAATACTATTCACCTAATTATTCACTTATTAAAGACAGGAGTCAATGGAATATTTTCCCGATCGAACAGTTATCGCATTTCGAATCTGTTGTGTACCCGAGCACTGCTGTAGTGGAAACACCCAATGGTAAAATAAGCTTCCAGCTCATTGAAAGTGAGCATTTCAAAGGCTTTGAGCGCTCCCCGAATGTTGCTTATTTTGATTACGCTTCTCTGGATTGGCCGTTGGTGGTCCGTAATTGGCTTGAAGGCGATAAATTCCATCCCTTTGGCATGCAGGGGATAAAAAAAGTAAGTGACTTTTTTATCGACTTGAAAATTCCGGCTAACCAAAAGAACAAAATCCCTTTTCTGATAAATAAAGAGGATATTTTATGGATTGTCGGTTACCGGACCAGCGAAAGGTACAAGATTACTGAAAAAACGGAGAAAATACTGGTTTGCACCTATATGCCGCTGATACTCGACCCGGAGAATATAAATTAAGCTTTTTTAAGTTTTTTTATTAATTTGTAAGCCTAAACATATAGTTAATACTAACCCAAAATAAATCATGAAAGTAACAGTAGTTGGTGCTGGAAATGTTGGTGCTACTTGCGCAGACGTATTGGCATACAGAGAAATTGTAAATGAAGTAATTCTACTTGATATTAAAGAAGGAGTAGCAGAAGGTAAAGCGTTGGATATTTGGCAAAAAGCTCCTATCACTCAATATGACACTAAGACGACTGGTATTACAAACGATTATTCTAAAACTGCTAACTCTGATGTTGTTGTGATCACTTCAGGCTTACCTCGTAAGCCAGGTATGACCCGTGATGATTTGATCTCAACAAATGCAGGCATTGTTAAAACAGTTACAGAATCAGTTGTTAAATATTCTCCGAATGCGATCATCATTGTGG
Organism: Cytophaga sp.; assembly: GCF_051961495.1. Lineage (NCBI taxonomy): Bacteria > Pseudomonadati > Bacteroidota > Cytophagia > Cytophagales > Cytophagaceae > Cytophaga > Cytophaga sp. The sequence continues at coordinate 3,938 of NZ_JBQCDF010000092.1, forward strand.
TGTCAAACCCATTGGATGTAATGACATATTGTGCACACATCACTTCTAAATTACCAAGAAACAAAGTTATTGGTATGGCTGGTGTACTTGACACGGCGCGTTACAGAGCATTCCTTGCAGATGAGATCGGTTGTTCTCCAAAAGAAATCCAAGGAATGTTATTAGGTGGCCACGGTGATACAATGGTACCACTTCCTCGTTACACAACGGTAGGCGGTATCCCGGTTACAGAATTGGTTGAAGCTGGCAAACTAAATGCAATCATTGAGCGCACTAAAAACGGCGGTGGTGAATTAGTAAAATTAATGGGTACTTCTGCATGGTATGCTCCGGGTGCAGCAGCAGCTCAGATGGTTGAAGCGATCGTTAAAGATCAGAAAAAAATCATCCCGGTTTGTATCAAATTAGAAGGTGAATATGGTATCAACGATTGCTACTTAGGTGTACCTGCTGTAATCGGTAAAAACGGTATCGAAAAAGTTATTGAATTGAAATTAAATGCTGAAGAAAAAGCATTAATGGAAACTTCAAGAAAACATGTTAAAGAAGTAATGAATGTATTGGATGGTTTAGCGATTGCTTAATCAATCCGTTCTTCAGAACATTAAATAAAAAATCCCTTCACGTTCATGAACGTGAAGGGATTTTCTTTTAGATCAAAATGATCAGGAAGTTATTCTTTGATAATAATTTTTTCTGCAACAACACCTTTGTCTGTGTATACACGCACAAGCAATAAACCTTTCAGAGCAGTTGTGAATTCTTTTGAGGCAAACTCTTCTGTCTGTCCGCTCACGTTGCTCACAACAACTCTTTCAACGTTGATATTGTCTGCTGATACAAACATATGTCCATCGTTTGAAGGGTTTGGATACAGGCTTAAACCGATATCAGAAGCTTTAGCTATGGCAGTAGAAGTTTTATTTGTAAATGTATATTTAATACTGCCAGCAAAAGTACCGTTAACAGGATCATTGCTTGAAATATTCAATGTAACAATTTTACCTGTACCATTGGTAGCGCCTGATGAAATATCAACAGTAAAAGTTGTAGAAGATCCTGCTGCAATCGATGCGGATGTGCCAGATTCATCAATAGTAAAATCAGCAGCACCTGTACCACTTAAGTTGATGTACTTCCCGGATACCTGGTTTAATGTCAATGTTGAAGTCCCTTTATTTTCAATTTTAACAGTCAAAGGGAACAAATTCTGAACAGCGTCTCCGTAGCTTGTTACATCATAAGGTGTACCGTTATTTGTAAGAACTTGAGTACCTGCTATAGTGGTGATGGATACTTCAATAGTCGACTGTGCATTTACTGCCATGCTTGCCATAACAGCAATAACAAGCAAGCCAATTTTTTGTATTAATTTTTTCATACGATTAGAGTTTGAATTTATAAATACAAAATAAGGACTTTTAGTAACCTATTCTAATAAATTAGACGGAATTGTGATTTTCACCGATCGGGAACCCGATTATTTCATCAAAATGTACATAGTCCGCTTCTTATCAGTCGCGGTTTCGTAATTGATTTCATCCACCCGTGTGAAACCTGCGGCAGTAGCATACTCCTTTACTTCATCGCTACGTGGAATGTAGCATTCAATTTCACCAAAATCTGTTGTAAGTTTTATGTGCTGCTGGTCAATATGGCTTGCTATTGTCTGAATGCCAAGACGCGGAATATCAATGAACAATTTCCCTTTCGTACTTAATAATTCAAAAATGTGTTTGACATTTGCCGCCTGCTCTTCCAATGAAAAGTCTATGATCCCCGACCACATCCAAAGGGCAGTATCAATGGTCTGGGCAAATGAAATAGTATAAATATTTCCTTCAACGATTTCTACCGTTGATGAATATTTTTCACGTAAATGATCACAAAGTTTGGAGCTTTGTTCAACGGCTATAATTTTACCCTGGTGCTTTTTAGTAAGCAGGAAATCAATACAACGTCCGTAACCTGCGCCAATTTCAACAATATTTTCTGTCGATTGAATATATCTGTATGCAATTTCCAGGTCCACATAGGTACTGAAACCTCCGTCTTTTGCTAAAGATTGAAAAGTATCGATTCCGATCTGGTTATAAAAATTAAAATTCTTTTCGTTGATCTGTTCCATATTGTCTGAACGAAAAACTGTTCAAATAATTTTGTTGTGTTTAAGATAATGACCGGCCGTCTGCCATTGTCATTTCATTCAAGGCAATTTTAACAAGATCATATAAGGACCAGAAACCTAAGCCGCCTAAGGTAATAAACTGTAATATCCAGGTTTTATAGCCCATCATAAAACGATGTCCTCCGGCAAATCCCAGCAGCAGACAAATAACATACATACGCGTGCGGGGTTGAACCGCCGGATTTTTCAGGTAATACGGCAACGAAATTATTTTTTTAAACATAGAATTAATGTACTATCTGGCAGCGCTCATCTTTTAAAAGTTCCAAATCATGTTCTTCAGAGTGAGGCAGGTCTCCAAGCTTTTTTAGTTCTTTTTTATAATAATCTTTTATTTCTTTACGCTTCAGAGCATCCAAAAAGTTTTTTATTTCTTCTTTGGTTTCAAGTATCAAACCAGGAACCTTCTTAAGTTCATCCTTATCATCTTTTGAAACCATAGTAAAATAAGAGGTATTGGTATGCCGCACCGTGGAGGTATGTACATTTTCAGAAATAACCTTTATACCTATTACCATTGAACTGTTCCCCACATAATGCACGGATGCATGCAAAGCAACCAACTCCCCTACTTCAATGGGTTGAAGAAAGTCAACCGTATCTACAGAAACCGTTACACAATATCCCTGAGAGTGTTTTGATGCACACGCATAAGCTGCTTTATCCATCAGAGATAATAAAATCCCTCCGTGTATTTTTCCTCCAAAATTTGCATAAGAAGGAATCATCAGCTCTGTTATTGTAGTCTGAGAAAAACGAACAGTTTTATAAAACTTTTTATCTTCTGACATATTACTTCAATCGTTTCTCCAGTTCAACTTTGATTGTATCCATAGAAGCCAGAAGCTGATCATAAGATTTAATGACAAAATATTTTTCCTGAAAATGGTTCTTTACATATGGAGTATCCATAATGATTGACACATTATGGTCATATTTTGGAACGCCTGCATTCAATGCATAAGACGCTTCATTGCGGGATGTAATCATATGTGCGCCATAGATACGCAATGATTTGTTTACATCAATCAATCCGTATTGAATGGTATGCCAGTAAACACGTTTCAAATACAAAATCGCTTTTGAATCATTGATATATTCGAGTGCAAGCTCTCCGAGTTTTTCCAGATACAGACAATAAGTAGGTATATACAACAACGAAGTATGTCCAAACACGTCATGAAAGATATCATATTCATCTTCCATTTTATCAACCTGGTCGATGCTGCGTACCCATGTTCTGCAAGGATAGAGCTTATCAGCGAGCATACTGATAAATTTAGTGTCATCTACCATATCTTCCAACGGAACAATCCTCCAGTCGGTATGTTTGGCTAAATGCTCGTTTATTTCTTCCACATTAGGCACTCGATCTCCCGGCAATCCAATAGTTCGAATTCCAGTCATTACGCTCTCATCTGCAACGTCACCTAAAAAATTTAAGATTCTACTGTAAGCTGTTGCCCAGATCTTATTTTCCTGTTCTGTGTAATTATGAATCTGATCCATTGAATTAATTGTTAACCTTCAAATTTAACGAATTGAAGCCGAATTTTATCTATAAAATTCGACGATATGAATTCATACGAAAAAAATCCTTCTTCAGATAACTTTACGCAAATAAAACTATGGAAAGAATATTTTTTAAATTGTATATTTATCATTCAACATTCTTTTTATGACTTTTAAGAAGCTTTTCAGAGAGAGTTTTTTGGTAATGGCCTGGGTTTTGGGTTTCATGTGGATTATTTCCAATATACCAATCAATGCAGACGTATTCAGTCCTGTTTCGGATGCTTTTAAAGATTTCGAGCTTACGGACGTAGTATTTTCTCACATAAGGGAAAATCAAAAAGAAGAAAAAAATATTGTTCTGGTGAATATCGGCAAGCTTGATCGTGGCGGCGTTGCAGAATTAATCAATATTTTGAATAAATATGAGCCGAAAGCGATCGGGATAGATGCTTTTTTCCGAAAACCGAAAGACCCTCAACTTGATTTTGCTTTGGCCTCGGCTTTTTCACACACAAAAAACCTTGTATTGGTTTCTGAATTGATTGAAAACCCGAAAACCGGTAGTGTTGATAGCATTAACTATTCCAATCCTATGTTTATGCAATATGCCCAGCCGGGCTTTGCGGATATGATCGCCGAAGGGAAAAACAGTTTGAATACAGCCAGGGATTGTATCCCTAAAGAAGTACACAATGGTGATACGATTTTATCTTTTCCTTCAAAGTTGGTAAGTATTTATGCTCCGGAGAAACTAAAACGATACATTTCCCGTAATCATGATGTTGAGACAATAAACTATCAGGGTAATATTAACGTATATACTGAAGGAAGTACATCTAACTCCAAAACAGTATTTACCGCTTTAGACTGGACAGATGTACTGGACACCAATTTTACCCCGGAGACGATTAAAGATAAAATCGTTATTATGGGCTTTATGGGTGAATTTATTGGAGAAAACGACTGGCAGGATAAGTTTTGTACCCCGCTAAATAGCCAATATGTAGGCAGAACCGCTCCGGATATGTATGGAGTTGTAGTACACGCCAACATTGTTTCAATGATTTTAAAAGAAAGTTATATAAATGACATGCCTCAATGGCTGAACTGGACATTGACCCTGCTTTTTATATTTCTTACTATATGGATCTTTAATTGGTTGTATTTAAATACAGCCGAATGGTGGGATGGAATTTCAATGATTTTATCATTAGTGGGCGTTATTTTGCTTTCTACAGCCACTGTAGTCATATTTGACCAAAAAAATTACACTTTCGATATAGCAATTGCATCTGTGGCATTGTTATTGTCTGGTAACTTAATAGAACTGTATTGGGGAATACTTAAACCCCTTTATATGAGAACAAAACAAAAAAACGTATCTTTACAAAATCAAAATAAACCCGAAACCGAAGAATCAATATGAAAAAGTTATCCATAGTTTTCATACTTTTTGTAACCTCAATTTCATTGTTCGCCCAGGATGAAATTTTTAAAGTACTTGTTACAAAAGGAGGAAACAAAGCAATCGTTGCTTCGACAAATTCTTCTGTAGATTTAATTGTTGGTAAAAAATTATATACTGCAGATAAAGTTGTAATCGCAACTGGCGGTTACCTTGGGCTTGCGCACAAAAGCGGAAAAACGATTGAACTTAAAACTGCCGGAACGTATGATGTATCTCAACTTGTAAACCAGGTGAATACTCAAAACGCCAGTGTAAGTTCAAAATATGTAACGTATGTAGCCGGACAAATGACTGCCAATAGTGAAGACCTGGCAGCCAACCGTTACAAACATATGGCTGTAACAGGATCGGTTGAAAGGGGTACAGATAAAATCAAACCTATGGCTCCGTCACAAGCTACAGTACTTGATGAATTAGCAATTTTCAAATGGAATGCAGTTAAAGTTGGTAAAGAGCCTGCTAAAACATATGTTATCACTTTCATGGATATGTATGATGAAGAATTACTTGTAAAAGAAACATCAGACACGCAAGTAGTAGTTGATTTGGCTAAGCTAAACCTGCAAACAGTTAAAAATGTTGTATGGTATGTAAAAGTAAAAGAATCTCCGAATACTACTTCTGAAAAATTCAATTTGCTTTATGTTCCTGATGCCAACAAAGCAACAGACCTACACAATCAGTTTACAGCATTAAAAACTGAGTTAAGTCAGGAAACTGCACTAAATAAAATGGTCCTGGCATCTTTCTGTGCAGATAATAAATTGTCTTTGAATGCAATGGAATATTATGAAGAAGCTATTGCTCTTGAACCTGAAGTAGATGAATTCAAAATTGTTTACGGGAAATATTTAGCTGATTCCGGAATCGCCAAAATAAAATAAATAATTCCACTTCACATAAAAAAAAGAGTCACGCTAATAGCGTGACTCTTTTTTTTATGTGCTAAGATAATTTCTGCCCTTAAACCATTTTTTTCAATTCGGCAATTGAATCTTCCGAAAGTGGTTTGGTAATAAAATGTATTACATAATCATTGTCCACAATCCTGTCTATGTCTTTTTTATTGTCAGAGCTCGACAGAACAATGATTT
>NZ_JBQCDF010000093.1:0-15255 GCF_051961495.1 Cytophaga sp.
AATTATGAATTATGAATTATGAATTATGAATTATGAATTATGAATTGTAATCTCTTAATGTATTTCATTCATAATTTATAATTCATAATTCATAATTAAATTAAATCTGTGAGCCAACTAGTTCGATCAAATCAGCAGTTCTGTTAGAGTAACCAAACTCATTGTCGTACCAGCCGAATACTTTTACATTGTTTCCTTGTACCATGGTAAGCTCGCTGTCAAAGATACTTGAGGCCGGGTTCCCGACAATATCAATGGAAACCAACGCTTCTTCTGAGTAGGTTAAATAGCCTTTCAGGCTGCCTTCACTTGCTGCTTTTTTGAAGGCCGCATTCACTTCTTCTTTTGTCGTTGATTTTTTTAATGTTGCCGTAAAATCGGTAATTGAACCAACCGGAACCGGTACACGTAATGAATGCCCGTTTAGTTTTCCTTTTACTGAAGGTATTACTAAGCCCATGGCTTTTGCTGCTCCTGTGCTGGTAGGGATGATAGAGAGTGCTGCTGAACGTGCACGTCTCAGGTCCTTATGCGGTGCATCCTGCAGGCGCTGATCAGATGTGTAGGCATGTACAGTCGTCATGAAACCGTTTTCGATGCCGAATGTATCTTCCAGTACTTTTACCATTGGTGCCAGACAATTGGTTGTACAGGATGCGTTTGAAATTACCGTTTCACTTCCGTCCAGTGTATGTTCGTTTACGCCTAACACAATTGTTTTCAGGTCACCGGTAGCAGGAGCGGAGATGATCACTTTCCTGGCACCGGCTGTGATGTGCGCTTCCGCTTTTTCTTTTTCAGTGAAAAAGCCTGTAGATTCAAGCACTACATCTATACCCAAAATTTTCCACGGAAGATCTGCCGGATTTTTTACCGAAAGAACTTTTACCTTTTTTCCATTGATGATCAGATTTTCTGCGTCATAAGAAACTTCTCCGGGAAATACGCCATGTGAAGAATCATATTTGAAAAGGTGCGCCAACGTTTTGGTATCTGTAAGGTCGTTGATCGCAACAACTTCTATATTTTTCTTTTCTAATAACGCGCGGTATGAAATCCTCCCGATTCTACCGAATCCATTGATTGCTACTTTCATATATTTATTTATTTGTTAAACTCCTTTTTAATGCCATGATGTAACCTAAGTGTAATCCTTCATGAAACAAGAGGAACTCTATGGCATCATCGATTGATTCAATGGTTACATCGTAGCGCGTAGTGAAGGCTTCATACGATGAAAATTTATTTTTCTGATAATCTTCTTCCAATTGATCAAGTACTGTAAGTGATACCTGCTTGATGCGTGTGATTTCTTCTGCTGAAACCAGTGCTTCCGGTCTGGTCTGTGATTTGTATAGCTGAATGATTTTTTCATCAACAACCGGAGTAAGCCCGGATCTGAGATAGCATAGACCCTGCTGACTGGCAATGAGGTGACCGAGATTCCAGATGATGTTGTTGTTAAATCCGCTTGGAATCTCATTGAGTTGTACAGTATTAAGGTCCTTCAACAGGCTTAATAAGAAACTGCGGGTTTTCTTTAAACGGTCAATTTCTTTTTTCATGATGGTTAATATTTATATTGTACTATATGGTACATAATTAGTAAAAAAAAACTACCGGATAATCTCCAGTTGTTTTTCAATTAATGGGAGTAATATTTTTTTATTTGAATAAATGCGTACTGAAATATTTAAGCCATTCCAAACTGACAGTAAATACTTGGCAAGTATTTCCGGACTCTCTTTTGTTTTTAATGTTCCATCTGCCTGGCACTCTTTGATTACTTTCAGGAAAACCTGTTCAAGCTTCAGGAGCAGATTGGCCGCTACATCTTTCAGTCCGAGTTCTCTGTTGGAAAGTTCGGCAATCGTATTGCCCAGCAGGCAGCCATTCTTGTGTCGCGCAAGTTTGGTATCAGCAATGCTATAAAACAAGGATTTTAAGTAATCAATTTTATTGGTCGATTCCCGGAATCCTTTTTCAAGATTTTCAAGTGCCAAGCGGCTCCGTTGCTGCATGGCGCGTTCAAACAGTTCACGCTTCCCCCCTTTGAATTCCAGGTAGAAGCTGCTTTTACCAATTCCCATAGCATTCAGCAGAATCTCTGTGGAGGAAGCTTCGTACCCATTCTTCCAGAAGACTTCAATCGCCTTGTTTATTACTTCTTCCTCGTCAAATATTTTTGGTCTTCCAGGCATGTCTCTGAACTGCTTTTAACAAATAACGGTAATTGTACTGATTAGTACAAAATAAATCAATTTTTTTTCTTTAGGTGGAAGGTTTTTTGTTTTAGGTATGGCTAAAAATTTAATTAGTGTATACAAAATATAATATAGTACATTTGAATGAAATTAGTTCGGATAAAATGAGAATCGTTAACACAATCTTCTTACTGTTATTTTTTATATCATGTACTACCGGCGTGCTTGCTCAGCATCCGGCTGCACCTGTAGAAACGGAAGATACCATACTTGTTGTAAGTAAAGAAGTAGCGCGGAAAATCCTCGAAGAATATAGTAGCGCCAATGGAGTAAAAGAAGATCTGGTGCCGGATTATTCTAAACAATGGATGGTAACTGACCGTCCGCATATTGCTGAAACGCCAATCCTGACAGCAAAGGGGTATTTGCAATGGGAGACTGGTTTGCAGGTAAGTCATACCAATACTGCTTTGAGTCATACGAAAGATATAACCTATAATACCATGCTGGTGCGGCTTGGTTTGAGCCGGCGTGTAGAAGCCCGTCTGGAGATGTCGTATTTAGGAACGAAGACAACGAAGACGGCCGATGATAGTTTGAAAATAAATACTAATGGACTCTCCGGATTAACAGTTGCTTCAAAGGTTTTTTTATGTGATGAAAAAGGCCTTAGACCTAAAGCTACCTTATTGTATGGAGCCATGCTCCCGTTTGTAGGCTCAGAAGCATACCGCCCTGAAAATACCGGCGGTTATATTAAGTTTTTATTTTTAAATGAAATTACACATCATTATGAATTTGAATACAATGTTGGCGTGGTGTGGGACGGTGATGGTAAGCAGGCATCTTATATTTATGCATTGAATAATGAATTCATGATTACGAAAAAGTTTAATGCATTTGCTGAAATCTATGGTTCTTTCAAAGAGAATAATGGCATGGATGACCGCTTTAATGGAACATTTGTCAACGACCATCGTGCGAATGCAGGTTTCTGGTATTTGTTTACAAAGGATCTGCAGCTTGATTTGAGCGGTGGTGTGGGATTAAGCGCGACATCTCCGGATTATTATATCGGGTTGGGTTTGTCCAACCGTTTTTCTGTATCATCAAAAAATAAATGATCGATCGTATTTCGGAATAGTAAAAAAGTCCCGCCATACAGCGGGACTTTTTTTATAAACAAGAAAAAATGTTGAAAGGGCTTTTATATAGTGTGCTGTGATAGTTTTACTTTTAAGATTTGTAACTGGTTATGCCCGCCTGGTCAATAGAAGAGGCATTTGACAGCCGTCAGTAAAATATCAGTATGCTTTTAACGAAATGTACAAACGAAGATTAGGAGCACTACCATCAAAATCATTGGATAAGAAATTTACTTGTAACGATTATCACCACATAATAAGACTTATTCTCACAGAATAAACCTGAGCAGTAAAAGTATTCAATTCAATCATATGAATAAGTCTTAATGAGTGACCGGTACTTTTTCAGGGGTAATCGGTTAAAAATAATTAGCGAACGGTAACCGGAATACATTTATCCGGATTGATTTATAAATTAAATTGTTTTAAGAAAGCGTCTTTATTCCTTCTCGAAACCTCAATCTCTGAATTATCGGCCATCACTACATTTCCCCCGCCATCACCTTTGATATATTTTTTGAGGTACTTAAGATTGATCAGGTGTGATTTATGTATTCTCCAGAAATTATTCTGGCTTAATATACTTTCAAATTCTTTTAATGTTTTACAGGCCAATTGCTTTTCTCCGTTTTTGAAAAATACCTGTGTATAATTTCCATCGGCTTCGCAGCGGACAATCTGGTCTATTTCTGCAAAAATATAACCTTCGCGTACATTTAAAATGATCTGGCTTAACTCGCCCGCATCTTTTGTTTCATTCTTTAAGAGAAATGACATGCGCTCGTTTACTTTGGTCTGTTCGCTGTTTGCATATTTTTCAACCGCCTGGATCAATTCGGTTTTGTCTACAGGTTTCAGCAAGTAATCCAATGCACTGTGTTTAATTGCTTTGAGCGCATAATGGTGATGGGCAGTTACGAAGATTACTTCAAATGTAATTTCTTTTATTCGCTTTAAAAGAGAAAAACCATTAATACCCGGCATGTCAATGTCAAGAAATACCAGTTCGGGATTCAGGTCATCGATCATGGCCAATCCTTCTTCTCCGGAACCGGATTCTCCGATGACGTCAACCTGCGGACAATATAATTTCAATAAGGTATGCAAAACCGATCTGCCATCGGTTTCGTCGTCAATGATCAGTGCTTTAATTTTCTTATTCATAAGCTTGTTGAATTTTTATATGTACCATTGTTCCGGCGGATGATCCGGATTCATTATAAAGATCATCAATTGTAAGTTCAGCTTTCAGTTTATAGGTTAATTCAATCAGCGAAAGCCGTTCATAAACCAGTGAAATTCCTTTGGAGCTGTGTTTGCCGATTTCTTTTTGTGCTGCAGCTGCTTTTCTGCCAATGCCATTATCTTTTATCTGAACATGTAATATGTTTTTTTCCCGGAAAATAAGCACATGAATATATTTGGTCCCGTTTTTAGTAAGCAGGCCGTGCCAGATTGCATTCTCAATAAATGGCTGGAGGATAAAGGAAGGGAATTCAATTTCTTCTGCTTGCAATTCATCTGCAATATCAATGGTGTAATGAAACGAATGACCCAGCCGCATCTGTTCCAGGGATAAATAGTTCTCGATAAACTCTATTTCATCAGATAAGGGAATAAACGTTTGGTCTGAAAAATTTAATGTCTTACGAATCAGTTTAGAAAATCGCATCAGAAAATCTACCGCCTGTTCCTTTTTGTCAGTAAGTATGCGTTCCAGGATTGAGTTCAACGCATTAAAAATGAAGTGAGGGTTCATTTGTTTTTTTAATTCAACAAGCCGCATCGATTTATTTTTTTCTGTTGCGGTAACAAGGGCAATGGTAGTCTTTTGTTTTTCACGTTCAAGACTTTTGATCGATTCGGTGATGCTTACAGATAGAAAAATGAATTGTATAATTACCCCGATGTTTAATGCATATACCGTAAATATGGATGATGGCAGCCAATTTATGTATTCAAGCCAGAAGATCAGAAAAAATAAATTCAGGAAGACAAATGCATATACAAACCACTTCGCGATTTTAAGACCGTTTTTGTACCTGTTCATCCCAACCCAGAAACAGATCTGAATAAATAAAATGTTCAGTAATGTACAAAACATAGTGGAGGGGTAAATGCTATGAATCAGTATCGCACTTATTTCAAGTGCGATAATAAACTGAAAGACTTTATACAAGGAGGATTTTGGATTTTTTATTTTTAAAAAATCCATGGTAAAAAGTGAAAGAAAAACATTTCCTGTAGTTAAGCTCAGGGAATCAATATGACTGTTTAGCCCGGGAAGATCTGGCCATAGATATTGAAAGCCGGTACCGTTTTTACTCATCAGAAAGATCAGCATGGCGCTCGCATAGATGATATAATACAAGTAATGCTCAACACGCAGGATTAAAAATGATATAAAATTGTACAGGATGATAAGCATCATAAACCCATAGAATACCCCAAGCAGTATATATTCTGTTAAACTGTATGCATAAAATTGTTCGTGGGTTTTGATAACGGGTTCAAAAACATTGATTGTATTTGAGTACAGCCTCATGTATACTTCAGTTGTATCATCAAGCGGAATGGATAGTTTGAAGCAGATATTTTTATGAGCAAAATCTCTTGTATGAAATGGGAAATCCTGTCCTGATTTTTTTTCGATGTACCCTCCTTTTTTATCCTTGATATACAGATCAACTTCGTTAATATCGTAATCATACAGTTCAATGATAAAATCTGTAAGGTCTGTTGTGTGGTTTATAACAAAAAAGTGCAGCCAGTATGCCGACGTAAGATTGGTATTGGTAAAATCCGCATCATGATCAGATATTTTTTTAAACGGATATTTATATACTTCGTTGATGGTTTTGTTTCGGAGACTATCTTCATAAAATTCTGCGTGCCGGCGCACCACATAATATTCTTTTTTTGTATCTGTTAATACAATCGGTTTGGGTAAGGCATGGGCATAGAGGCAGCACAACATACATGTTATTGTCCATAGGCTTTTTAAAGAGCGTTGTTGAATAAAATAGAAAAACAGTTTTCTGAAAAACATTATCAGCTGAAAGAAACAGGTATGATGTCAAGTATAAAATGATGACAACTGCTAAATTACATATTATTTTAAGGAATGAAAAAAATATAAATGGCCTGTTTGTTATTTCGTCAGTGGCATACAAACAGAAAATATAATTTTAAATATTTGTCGATATTTCCCCTGCGTACGATATCTGTTTCAGAATGTCATGGGCAGGGGATATAAAAGTGTTAAGCGTTTGTTTGTAATTTTATTTTCACAGCTTGCCTGCTGTTCTTTTTTTCTTTCTTTTTTCTTCCCAACCAGATAATAAATCCGGAGACCGGTAATGAAGCACAAACAAATGATGCAGCGAAAGCCAGTATTTTCCCTGGTAAGCCTGCTATTTCTCCTACATGTATATCATAGCTCAGATTATGGAGAAAACGTTCAAGTTTTAATTCTTCAGCATGACCGTTGAATAGGTTTATGCCAGTAAATTCTTTTCCTGTGTATTGGTCAAAATATTTTGAATATGACTGGTAATAGGTACCTGGATTTGGATTTATAGTTACAACAATCGGTTTGGCAGCATCTGCCGGATTGCTGAAGCTGATGCTGTAAGTGTTTACGTGCCCGGACGAAATTTGCGACCAGAGATGATCCAACGTTTTATCTTTATTATTTGCATGCGTATGCAGCGTGTCCCAAATCGGTTCGATCCGTTCGGCTTTTGTACGTCCTGCTGATGCGATCCGGTATATACTATTATTCCACCATTCAATACCAAACATCATACCTGTCAGAGCCAGTGTCAATGCAATAAAAAATATATAGAAACCCGGTACATTATGCAAGTCATAATTTACGCGGCGCCACTTTGCATTCCATTTTATTTTGAAACTTTTATCCGTATTAGTCTTTTTTAAATTTTTGGGCCACCACAAAATAATGCCGGTAAGTAATAAAATACTGAAGATTAATGTTGCGTAAGAAACAATATACGATCCAACCGGTCTGGGGATCCAGAGATTGAAATGGCCATTCAGAATGATCCGGAAAAAATCTTCTTCTGTATTCCATACTTTCAAGATTTTTCCTGTATATGGATTTATATAAACATTATAGGCTGTTTTGGTTTCTTTTGAGAAGAATCGTACAACTGTGCTCTTACCCGTTTCATAATAGTAAACGCCACTTGCTTTTGAACCGTTCATTTCTTTTTCTCCGAGCTCAATTAATCGGGAAGGAGGTAATTGCGTTTGTTTTTCTTCCGGTGGTGATACATAGAGAAAAGGTAGTGTGATGCTTTTGATTTCGTGTTCAAAGGCAAGTATACAGCCTGTAATGCTTACAAGAAACACAACCAGCCCGGAAGCCAGTCCGAGCCAGAGGTGTAACTTTCCAACTAATTTTTTAAATGACATTATTTATGAACGGTAATGATGTAGGTTGCTCCACGCAAGATGGTATCGTATGTCTTGCCGTTTTGTTCGCCGGCAGTTTTTCTGTATAAAATGCTTCTGCATAATACTCATCCGCCAGATAGGGATGATGATTGTATAGTCGCTATTTTATATTATGAGAATTTAAACAGCCCATGTCACTAACGACAGGACTGCTTTAGGGGTAAATTGAATGATCCGTTAACTGGTCATTAGAATTTCAAAGTAACACTTGCCATGATACGTCTCGGCATTTGTCTTTCTATGGTTGTCCATCCGCCATAGTAAGCCTTGTCTGTAAGGTTATCTGCTTTGATTGCTAAGCGGTATGTTGGTGCATTGTAGAAAACAGTTGCATTTAAAATGGTGTAAGCTGGCAGTGTAAATGTTCCGATAACAGTAGTGTTTGAAATAACATTTTCACTTGCATGGTTACCGCCCATGCCGAGCCCGAAACCTTTTAAGTTACCCTGTGTAAATGTATAGCTTGCCCATAGGTTTATTAAATGTGCAGGACCTGCAGATACTGGTCTTAATCCTTCAACTGTTTTATCTGCGTCAACCATTTTACTATCGTTGTATCCGTAACCTGCAACGATATTGAAACCTGAAAACGGATTCGCGATCATGTCAAGCTCCACACCTTTACTTCTCTGTGAACCATCCTGAACAGTAATGTTGTAGGGATTACCACCGCTGATAATTTGTGCCGTACGGGTCATGTTTGTAACAAGAATATCATAGTAGCTTGCAGTAAATGATAACTTATGTCTTAACACATCCAATTTAACACCACCTTCCAGCTGGTTTGCCTGCTGAGGTTTAAATGTGCCTGAAACATCTGCTAATGGCTGTGTAACCGGAGCTACGTTTTTAAAACCGTTCATATAATTTCCGAATACAGATACTTTGTCTTTTATTACCTGGTAAACAAGACCGAATTTTGGTGATAATGCTGCTTGTTCGTATTTGCCTGTAGTTTTACCGGTGCTGAAGTTTTCGGTCCCTTTATTGTCAAAATAATCGAAACGCAAACTTCCCATTACCAATAATTTTTCTGTAATATTTAACACATCAGAAACATAGGCGCTGTAGGTCCAGCTGTTTACACCTGTTTTGGTTGGCGTTGTGGAGGCTGCCAGTTTAGCATCAACAGCTTGTTGTGTTAATGTTCCGTAGTTGGGATCTACATAACCCGGTGTTGTTATGATTTTATCGTAGGCAATGTAAGCAGTGCTGTTGTTGGTTGTTTGTATGTTCAGGAAGTCAATACCGGCAACCATCCTGTTTCTCATGTCACCGATCCTGAAATCACCAACAAAGTTTTGTTGCAGGTCGGTAGTAGAAGTAATTGTATTCTGGTCGCTCAGGTATCTGGTTAATACGGTATCTTTCGCAGGATCAAGGAACATTACATAGGAGTAATATCCGTCTGATTTACGTACACTGCGGGCAACATTTGTTTGTGCTATCCAGGCGTTTGAAATTTTGTAAGAAATCTGTCCGTATAAATTCAGTGTCGGGGTTTTTATTGTAATGTCGTTGCTTGTATAAGATTTGTTGAAATCAAAATTTAATTCATCAATTGTTTTGTATTGCAACGGGCGTGAACGGTTTAAGAATACCATTAACGGGTTTGTGCTTTCAGCATTGTAAAGCTCAGCATTGATGAAGAATGTCAGTCTTTTATTTGCCTTGAAAAGAAAGCTTGGTGCAAGGAATGTACTTTTTTTGAAGCCGGCATCCTGGAAACTGGCTTCATAATGGTATGCACCATTTAATCGGAACAATGCAGTTTTGTTTTTATTTAGCGGAGCATTCACGTCAAAGGCAAGCCTGTTTAAGTTATAACTTCCGGATGTGAAACTGATTTCACCTCCTCTTGTTTCATAAGGCTTTTTGGTAACAATGTTCATTAAACCACCGAAAGAGATCAGACTGCTTCCGAATAAAGTACTAGAAGGACCTTTGATTGTTTCGAGGCGCTCAATATTGGCAGGGTCAATGCCACCATTTGAAATGCCAGCTATACCATTGATCATACTCGGCTGCACGCTGAAACCGCGCATGGAGAAATAGCCCGCTCCATCGCCGCCGCGGCCGGTAGAAGACCATAGCCTGTTTACACCAGGTGCGTTTTTTACAGCATCATCAAAATTAGTTACTACTTGTTCCTGAATCAGTTCTTTGCTTACAACATTGTATACCTGCGGATTTTCCAGGTTCTTTAAAGGCATACGCGCAACATAATCTGTCTCCTTTTGCGCGAATTTATTTGCAGCTGCTTCAATCTCAATCTCCTGTTGATTGATGTCTTCCACCAGCCATACCAAACCAATATTGGCGACTTCATTTGCTGTTACTGTTACACTTTTTTCATACTTCTCATAGCCCAGTAATTGAAATATAAGTGTATATGTACCTGGTTCTACATGTTTGAGTGTGAAACTACCGTTGGCATCTGTAACAGTCCCCTTCGTAGTTCCTTCCAGGCCAATGGTTACATATTCAGCGCGACTGCTATCACCGGAAAGTCTTACACTTCCCTGTATGGTGCCTGCGTTTTGGGCATAAGTATACATGGTAATAAAGAATATCAAAGCAGTCAGAATACTGTTAAGATATGTTTTTTTGTAATTCATAATAGAGGTTTTAATTTATTGGGGGATGTATCAAATCATGTTGTATTGGGCACAACATTGATTCAAAATTATTCTTATTTAGACTTATTAAAAATAGATGAAAGTTTGATGCTATCTCTGAAAAAATATTTTTTTTAATTTAAGTGTCATTAAGTCATATGTTTATGGTGCATTTTAAAGAGTTTTCAAAGACAAAAAATACTCAAACTAGGGTAGTAAATTACTCTATCTGCGGTATGATTATAAAAACTCATTAAGCTTTCATTAATCTGTTTTTTTAAAATCTATGTCGGTAGAAGTGATTACAGAGAAGGAAAGATGGAGAACACTTCTGATTTTTCTACCTGCGCATTTATCGTTATTTTTACTCTTATGAGAATTGTTGAAATTAAGGATCAGGCACAGAAGAAAGCCTTTTTAGAACTTCCGGTAGAATTATATAAGCATGAAAAAAACTGGATCCGTCCGTTGGATTCAGATATAGAAGGAATTTTTGATAAAGAAGTAAATAAATATTTCCGCCACGGAGAAGCAACACGTTGGTTGCTCTACAGCAATGAAAATAAATTGATCGGTCGTATTGCGGCTTTTATTGACAACAAAACAGCTAAAACCTCAGAATATAAAACAGGTGGCTGCGGTTTTTTTGAATGCATCAATGATCAGGCTGCAGCCAATCTCTTATTTGATACTGCTAAAAATTGGCTGGTTAAACGTGGGATGGAGGCCATGGAAGGCCCTATAAACTTTGGTGAGCGCTTGAACTGGTGGGGGCTTCTGGTAGAAGGATTTTACGAACCTGTTTACGGAATGCCTTATCATCTGGCGTATTACAGGCCATTGTTTGAAAATTATGGTTTTAAGGAATATTATCAGCAATATACGTTTCATCGTTTTGTAGAAGGTGAGCTGCCTCCGATTTATCAGGAGAAAGCGGATCGTTTGGCGCGCGACCCTGCATATACATTTAAGCATATTGAAAAAAACAAGCTTGAACAATATGGTGAAGATTTCAGAACGATTTATAACAAAGCCTGGGTGAAACACGCCGGTGTGCGTGAAATGCCCAAGGCACAGGCGATGGCAATGATGAACCAATTGAAGCCTATCCTTGATGAGAAGATTATCTGGTTTGCGTATTACAACAATGAACCGATTGCGTTCTTTATCATGATTCCTGAATTGAACCAGATCTTTAAACATCTGAACGGAAAACTGAAAGGCAAATGGGATATTATTGCCAAGTTGAAATTCCTGTATCATAAATACACTGGCTCGTGTAAGAAAATGTTTGGTGTTGTGTTTGGCGTTGTTCCAGAATATCAAAGCAAAGGTCTTGAAGGGGCTATTGTAATGGCCGCCGCTAAAGTGATACAGCCCCTGGGCAGGTATACAGAATTTGAAATGAACTGGATCGGTAATTTTAATCCAAAGATGATCAAGGTGGCAGAGGCTGCCGGCGGTAAGATCCGGAAAGTACACATTACCTACAAATATATTTTCGATCAGAGCAAACCTTTCTATCCAATGAAGGTAATCGAATAGCATGAATAGTCCGGAGAAATTTTAATGTAGTTTATATATAACAGTATAAAAACTGAAATGATTGGTTAAATAATTATCGGATTAGATATAGAGGTTATCATCAATAATTATGAGCAACTGTATGATGCAGAGTACCTGACCAACTATACTGAAAACCGCAAGCTGCATAGCCTTAGCAGAGAGTATAAATTTACAAATGAAAACGAGGAGCTGTTAAAATATGTTGCCGGCCCATGTATGTATAATTATTATTGATCAGATAGAAATTTAACAATAGATGTCCCGGCCATTGAATAAACGTGAGCAAAAGAAATTGCTTCGAAAAGAAAATGAAACAAGAGCTAAAAGAAAAAATACGATAACAACTGTGTTGTTTTTTGCGGGAATTTTATTGATTGGTTTTCTTTGCATTTATTCACATATACAATACTATTGGACAATAATAGACTATAAAATTCCTTTGGCTGTTTTTATGATTTCAGGGACAGTATTTGGTGTTTGTTTTAAATTGTATTTTAAAAAAATTGTGATTAAGGTACATGGTTTTTTGTACTTTTTGTTTGCAGGATCTGTTACTACTGCATTGTTTTTTTTCTTAAATAATTTATTGGCAAACGCGCAGATATATTCTATTAAAGCTCCAATTTTAGAAACATACTATACAAGTATGAAGGGCGGAAGAAGTAAAGGTATTGGAGTCGATGTTCAACTTGTAAATTTTACGAAACAACTTCATTTTTCATTGGAATCTGAAAATAAGATTAATGGTGCACATGCTATCTTATTAAGCGTAAGTAAAGGAAGCTTAGGCTTTGAAATTATAAAAGACAGGATTCCGGTTGAGTAAAATGCTTTGTTCAAATAATAAAATAAACTATAAATATTAAGAAAAATTGTATGAATATCAACCATAAGTCAGCACTTGGTTTTATTTTCGTTACCTTATTAATTGATGTAATAGGCATTGGAATTATCATTCCGGTGATTCCGGATTTGATTAAAGAACTTACGGGTGAAGGTTTGAGTGAAGCTGCTCAATACAGCGGCTGGCTAACGTTTGCATATGCCATTATGCAGTTTTTCTTTTCACCTATTCTCGGCGGATTAAGCGATCGTTATGGCCGCAGACCAGTGCTTTTAATTTCTTTACTTGGTTTAGGGTTCGATTATATTTTTTCTGCTTTTGCTTCAACCATCGGCTGGTTGTTTGTTGGCCGCATTCTGGCAGGAGTTAGTGGTGCAAGTTTTACAACTGCTACCGCTTACATAGCGGATATCAGCACACCTGAAAAGCGTGCACAGAATTTTGGCCTGGTAGGCGTAGCTTTTGGAGTAGGCTTTATTATTGGTCCGGTGATTGGCGGTATTGCCGGTAATTGGGGGCCACGTGTTCCTTTTATGGTTGCTGCGTGTTTTACATTGCTCAATGTATTGTATGGTTATTTCTTCGTTCCCGAATCCTTGTCTGAAGAAAACAGAAGAACATTCGATTGGAAGCGTGCAAACCCGATCGGCTCGTTGCTGCACCTGAAAAAATATCCGGTTGTAGCCGGTTTGGTTGTTTCTATGTTTTTGTTTTTCATTGCCGGACATGCCGTGCAATCAAACTGGACATTTTTTACTGAGTATAGATTCGGTTGGGATAATGAAATTGTCGGCTACTCTTTGGGTTTTGTAGGCTTGATGATTGCTATTGTCCAGGGAGGGCTGATACGGCTGATCATTCCAAAGATCGGCCAGAAGTGGGCCGTATACATTGGTCTTGCATTGAACGGATTTGGCTTGTTGTTATTTGCTTTTGCAACGCATGGCTGGATGATGTTTGCGATTCTGATGCCATATGCATTAGGAGGAATTGCCGGCCCGGCGCTGCAGGGCATTACATCGGCACAGGTGCCGGCAACGGAGCAGGGTGAATTGCAGGGAGCAATGACATCCTTAATGAGTGTTACGTCTATTATTGGTCCGCCATTGATGAATAATTTATTCTGGTATTTTACGGATACCGGCGCACCGATCGAATTGCCCGGCGCCCCTTTTTTAGCAGGTGCAGTTATGGTAGCAGTAAGTGTATACTTCAGTGTACAGACATTAAGAAAATACGAAGAATAAAAATTATGGCTATTCGTTAGTCGTACAATCTTTAAACAGCTTATGAAAAAATATTCTTTATTATTCATGCTCGTTATAGCGGCAGCATCACGGCTTCCGGCACAAAATTATATTACCCTGCCGGATACGAATTTTAAGAATGCATTGAAAATAAAATTTCCCGGTTGTTTCAGTACTTACGACGAACTGGATATTAGCTGTTCGGCCATCACCCGGGTAGTAAGTCTGGATGTAAGTGAAAACGGAATCAGAGACCTTACAGGGATGAAATATTTTACCAGTCTGGAATATCTGAACTGTTCATATAATCAGCTGACAACTATTGCCGACGAACTTCCGGAGTCTTTAAAAGTACTTACGTGCTCAGGTAATCAATTGACTGCTTTACCTCAATTACCTGAAGGGCTGGCTGAATTGAATTGTTTTGAAAATCAATTAACGTATTTACCGGTACTGCCACCTTTTTTAAAAGAACTGACGTGTTCAAAAAATAAACTTCAGGAGCTTCCTCTATTACCGCCACATTTGAATAGGCTGGCATGTTTTGAAAATCAACTTTCGTTGTTGCCTGTGTTACCGGAGGATTTAATGGATATCTCTGCATCAGGAAATAAATTAACCGCTTTGCCTTCTATTCCGAAGTCTGTTGAGAAGTTAGATTGTTCAAAAAATCAATTAACAGCTTTACCTGAACTCCCCGTTGATCTTATTCATTTATTCTGTGGTAATAATAATCTTACCAGCTTGCCTGTATTACCAGTAAAATTAAGCATTCTGAGTTGCCCCTCGAATAAGTTGACAGGACTCCCTGCTTTACCGCTTACGCTTACATATATTGATTGTTCATCCAACAACATTAAAATCATTCCGGAATTACCTCCCATGCTTCGTTATTTCAATGCAAGTAATAACCCATTAAAGAAGAAACCGGAAAATAAACACCCGGATATACTGGTGGATTTTATTCTGAAATAAAATCATATACATTGAATCAAAAAAGGTCTGAACAAAATATTCAGACCTTTTTAATGTGATAAATATATCACCCTATGCAGGGAAGTTATTCAACAACAATTTTCACTACTTGTGAAATACCATTCTGTGTGATGTAGGCTACATGCATGCCTTTCGTTGAAACGGAGATAGGGGTTT
>NZ_JBQCDF010000094.1:0-16743 GCF_051961495.1 Cytophaga sp.
TCAACTGTTCCCGGTCGATAATCTTCAAGCCCTTTGCAGCCAAACGTTCAACCTACATGGCATTGTGCACAATATCACCCAGACAAAACAACGGTTCGCCTGTAGCCATTTCGTCTTCTGCCATTTGAATGGCAAATTCAACTCCAAAACAGTAGCCTGAATTTTTATCAATGATCACATTCATGTTTACTTTTCCTGAGATTTATGCCGGAAGCATTCGTCTTATATATCTTCTAATCTGTATTCTTTTTCAATCATCTTGCCTATCGCCAGGTTCATGATGCAGTCAACCTGTTCTTCTACGGTGATGTAGGTTGTGTCGATCTCATACGCATCTGCAGCCTTACGCAACGGAGACTCTTCTCTTGTGGTATCCATCAGGTCGCGGCTCTGAATATTTGCAATGATATCTTCAAGGTCTACGATCTGCTTGCGTTCAAACAGCTCCTGCTGTCTTCTGAATGCGCGCACATTCATATCTGCAACCATGAATATTTTTAATTCTGCATCCGGAAATACATGTGTACCGATATCTCTGCCATCCATCACAACGCCTCTTTTACGGGCAAGCTTCTGCTGCAGGTCAACCAGATGTTTTCTTACTGCCGGTATTGCGCTTACTTCACTTACCTTTTCAGAAACATACATTTTCCGGATTTCAGATTCAACATTCAATCCATTCAGATATGTTTCACACACATCTATTTTATTATTATGAACAAAAGAAATATGAATTTGGTTTAAAGCTTCGGCAACTGCCCTGGGATTGGTACTATTGATGTAATGCTGGATAAAATACAGGGCAACGGCCCGGTACATCGCTCCGGTATCAATATATACATAGGCAAGTTTTGCCGCCAATATCTTCGCTGTTGTGCTTTTCCCGCATGCCGAATACCCGTCAATAGCTACGATAATTTTTTTCATAAAGAAGAATGCTTCAAGATCTCTTTTTATCCGTATTTTTTAAAAGGCTGAAGCCTTGAATCCGCACTGGATGCGGTTTATTTTTAACGGTTATGACCTGGCTTAGGCTTTTTACCTGTTCTTGGGTGCCATGACTGCTGCGACGCTCCACTACTACAGGATGATACTATACATGCTACCAAAATACTGCTTACAAGCGTTACAAACATTGCCTTTTTCATGAGATTATTGATTTAATATAAATACACACAAATTTATCTTTAAATGTAAAGAAAATCCACCTTTATTATTCCATTAATGGTGCTTTTTATGCTTCATTTTTGACTCTTTGTGCGGTTTGAACGGCTGACTTTTTGCAGCTTTTTTTTGCTGCAGGGCGTAACAGGAAACCAAACTCTGCATTATGACAGCAACAGTGCTATAAATTATTATTTTCTTCATATCCAATTTAATATAACTAATTATATGACAAACGTTTACTATATCATTGGTACTTTGCTCTGCAGCACCCTGGGCATGTTTTCCTGCGGACAGGAGGCTTCAACTACTTTGAATTTGCATGCTACAGTTCCGAATATTGTATTAGAACGCTTTCCCTGCCCAACGGGTTACTCAAGAAACATCACGGACACAAAATCTTTTGCCGGCTGGCTGGAAACCCTGCCTTTGAAAAAAGATGGTTCACCGGTACTTCTGTTTAATGGAGAACTGAAAAACAATCAACGCATTCATGCGGCAGTGTTGAATGTTGACCGGGGCACAAGAGATTTGCAGCAATGTGCCGATGCGATCATGCGCCTTCGAGCTGAATACCTGTATCAGAAAAAGGCCTACGATTCTATTGTTTTTACATTTACCAATGGTAACAAAGCAGCCTATTCAAAGTGGAGGGAAGGCTACAGGCCTTTGATTCATGGCAGTACCGTATCATGGACAAAATCTCAAAACAGAGATACCACTTATGCAAGCTTTCGTTCCTACCTCAACACAGTCTTTATGTATTGCGGTACCTACTCGCTTTCAAAGGAATTGAGGTCGGTTGAAATTAAAACTATAAAGGGTGGTGATGTCTTTATCCACGGCGGTTTCCCAGGCCATGCAATGATTGTTATTGACGTAGCTGTGGATACAATTACAGGCAAAAAAATCTTTATGCTGGCACAGAGTTATATGCCGGCACAGGATATTCATATTGTTAAAAATTTATCGGATCCGGACTTAAGTCCGTGGTATGAAATACCCGAAAACCGTGAGCTTAACACCCCTGAGTGGACGTTTGACACAACCGACCTGAAACGGTTTTAAGCCCCTTGTCCGCCGGGTGATACCTGGTGGTATCGTTGAATTTTAATTTTGCTTTTGCGTTCTTTTTTTGTTTTAGCTGGCTTCTCTTCTTTTGGTTTCCTTTTAAAGAAGAAAAACTTTTTGCCGGCTTTTTCTTCCTTGTCAGCTTTTTCTTCTTTCTTTTCTTTTTCCGCAACTGCTTTACCTTTGTCGTTAATGGTATAAACGATGCTTCTAGTTGGCTTGCCATCCTGAAAACATTCTTTTCTGCTCAGCAGACCTTTTGAATCATAGTAATATACCCATCCATTCAACTTACCTTTCTTATAAGTTTTTTTTGCCTGAAGATTTCCATCTTTATCATACGAAAAGCTTACGCCTGTTAACAGTCCATCCTTCCAGATCTCTTTACTTTTCAGCTTGCCTCCTTTATACCAATATCTCCATATACCGGTTTTTACGCCGTATTTAAACATTCCCTTTGCAAGCAGATCTTTATTGTTATAAAACATCACACATTTGCCATGAAGAATTTTTCCTTCATAAGCGCCCTGTGTCCTTTTAATATCATTTGCAGCATACCAATAATAAACCAGGTTATCCTTTTCCTTAATTTTTTTGTCGCCTGAATAGTAATATGTTTCAATAATGCTATCGCTATATTGAACGTATATCCTGTTCATTAAAATCTTATCCGGGTTTTCTATATTTATATTCTGAGCAAGAATAGAGGCAGAATAAAATAGACACACTAAAAATGTCAGGTTAATTTTTTTTAACATAATAAACTTTTTTATCGATCATAAGTTTAACTGAATCTTTTGTAATCTTCAACACGGTCATGTTCTCTATCTGATCGCCTTCCTGCAGCATATACTCTTTCCCCGACCATATTAGTATCGCTACGTTTCCTTTTTTATTTGAAATAAGACCAGCAAATTCAGGCAACACAATAGTCTCTTCTTCTTTAGCTGCACTTGTTTCAACAGGCCTTGTCTTCATAACAAGCGGCGTAGCGTTATTAGTTTTGCTTTCTGAATATTTAATCCCCTTCTTCAAAAAAGGATCTATATAATTCAATTTTAGTACATACTTTTTATTTTCTTCAACAGAATCAACTATTTTATTATTGCTGCGACTCTTTTGAAGCACAATATGCGAACGGTCTTCGCCTACATAATCATATACATTATACATGATCCATGCCCATATGCCAATTACAAGCAAAAGCAAAACGTATGTCGTTGATTTACCCTTCATCGTTCTTTTAAGGATTCACGGTAAATTTCGTTCTTTGCGAAGAGCTTCCCGGATAACCGTTGTTATCCAGTGCCGTAACCGTCCAGAAATATGTTCTGCCAAGATCCAGGTCACTTATTGAAGTGCTGTTTGTAGTAACTGTCTGCGTGCGGATAACCGTAACGGAATCACTTTGGTAGATGTACAGCTTATAACTCTTAACATCGTCAATAGCAGACCAGCTAAATGAAACTGGTGCAGAAGTCTTCGCTCCGTTTTTCGGTGCAAGAAGATCAATATCTGTCATTGTATAATAGAATGTTTGTGGGGCAGTATATAATGATTCTTCGCCTGAAGAGCTGATAGCCTTTATCCTCCACCAATAATCTCCGCGTCTAGGAATTACTTTTTTAATTGAAGTAAGAGCATTCTTTACAGTATCCGTAAACATTGGGTCAGAGAAATCTTCTGTGATGGTATC
The DNA here is from genome assembly GCF_051961495.1 of Cytophaga sp. Lineage (NCBI taxonomy): Bacteria > Pseudomonadati > Bacteroidota > Cytophagia > Cytophagales > Cytophagaceae > Cytophaga > Cytophaga sp. Next base: position 3,932 of record NZ_JBQCDF010000094.1, read on the forward strand.
TATTTCAATGATATAGGTTTGAGCATCATATAAGGCCTCCCATGAAAATTTGATAGAAGAGGTTGTTGATATGGTTTCTGCGGCAGGTTCTTTAACCGTTACTTTCTGTTGTGTAAAATCGCCTTTTTTAACATAGATTTTCCCGTAATGAAAGGCTGTTTCACTGCTTGAATTTTCTGCGCGCAATCTCCACTCATATTCGCCCGGCTGAAACCCTAATGCAACCTGCGTAGCTGTAACGGTTGTATCATAAATATAATTTCCCGAATGGAAATTGTCGTTGCATACCTGCAAACGATATCTAGTAGCATAACTTACATCCTGCCACATAAAAGTCTGCGTGTATTGTGTGATTGTTACTGAATCTGCAGGAGAATCAACAACCAGGTCTGCATTCTTAATTGACTTCTCAAATATCAATCCGCAGCTTGCAAGCATGAACAAGCAGAACAGACTTATCATATACCCTATATATTTCATCTTAATGAAAGGTTTTGAATGTAAATCTCAGTAAGCAAAACATCCTTTTGTAATTTATGATCTTTATACATATAAAATCTTACTGAACTTATTTTACCAATATTGCTGTCATATTCAATATGGTTGATCAACTGCAGGAGATTTGCATATTCCCCTTCAGCAACTATTTTATTTGTTTCGAGTAAATATCCACCCTTTTGCGTAATACCTTCTTCCGGGAAATCTCTCAACCGAATTCTTTTCTGTTTGCAGAACTCTGCCAACAGATGAAAGATGTATTCTTTATTTTTAACAGAATCTGAAGAGAATTTATTAAGCTTTATTTTAATAACTTTTTTTTCGGCCTCCAATGTTCGTATAGACTCTTCTGAAGTTGTTGCTTTAACCAGCTGTTGATCCAACTCTCTTGAAAGTGTGTATTCTTCTATCGTTTTTGAGATCGCGAATTGATAAATCAATACAACCAAAAACAGAAGGATAAATATGTTTTTATATTTTAAAATCAATGCAGTCATTTAAATATTACCCTCCAATACAAAAAAACCGGCAGAAGCACTTTGGTCATAATGATATTCTTCCATCTTCAAATTTTTAATGCCGGTTTTTGCTTCTATCGTTTTCAACCATTGATTCAGGGAAGACATATTTTTCGTTATTCCTTTAATAGAAACTTTCTTCTGCTGATAAACCAATTCTTTTTCTTTTCTGCTAGCCTGGTCATCTACCGGATTGATCGCTAATTCTTTTAATTGAACATCGGACGGTACAGATGCAGCAAGTGCATCGCATAATTGCGACACTGAAAAATTATCTGCCAAACCTACATCACTCAGTAATATTTTCTTTTCAGAAACGTATTTTTCCAGTGAGTCCAATTTTTTAAGTTTATCCTGATAGATACCCAGCTTAGTTCTATTAATGTTATTTGCTTTACTCAGATTAGAAAATAATATAAAGTTTGCAATCAGAACCACTAATACGATTGCCAATACAGCTAAACCTTTCCGTTTCCAGAGTACCTTGTCTTTATATAAGTGTTTCTGTTCATTTGTAATTTCCGAATCTTCTATTGTACAATATGCAATCCTGGCTTCTTCAAAAAATAAATAACTATTTACAACCGTGTAAGCATTCAGATATTCGCTTTTAATATTTTCATTCGCAATCATAAATTCCTGTTGCGAATCAGCATTTACTTTATCCGAATAGCATTCAACAAGCTCTTTATTTTCATCTACAATTAACAGATTACCATCAAATGCGATATTACTTTGCGTAATGCTATTTGTGATTTTCAAAAAATGATGTGTGATGTATGAACCTAATGAAACAGAAATTGTGTAAAAGCCTGCGGAACGAATGTCAGACAAAATCGACTTCAATGTTTCCTGTCTGATGAGCGATAAAAAATAACCTGTTGGAGTGAGGTATTTTTGTGTAACAATTTCATTCGCATCCATTCCGGGAAACAGATTCTTGTCCTGCTGGCTTCCGGGAACAAATTTGTTAATGATGCCTTTGCCCGTTATGCATAAGATAACAGGCGTATCTGCATTTAAATTTGCTTTCAGTTCCTCCAGGTTTCCTGTTGTCTGCGTGTTTTCAACTGTAATTTTTCCATTACTGTTTTTAATCACGAGCAGACGGTATTCTTTCGTAAGATCATTATTGATCTTTACCGATAAGCCGGCAATTTTATCCGTACCTTTTAACCAGGATTTAACTAAAGAAACCATCGCTCACAAAGAAGTTAGTATATAATCGTTGGTTTGATAAATATTACTGTTACAGATTTACTCTTCGTTTTTGTTCTGCTGCTGAATAACCATTTTAAAACCGGTATTCTTGAAAGTACAGGTACACCGGAACTTTCATGTGATTTTTGAATTTTTTCAAGTCCGCCTAATACAATCATTTCTTCATTCTTTACGCGTACAATAGATTTGAACTGACTTGTAGATGTATTGGGAGGGGAATTGGAAGTATTCGATTGCTGGCTGGCAGGAAGAAAGTCTGTCATGTTCACATCAATATTCAATGTTACCTGATCATCTCCGGAAACAAGCGGCTTAATTGTTATTGTTTGGTTTGCCTGTACGGAGTTCCATTGAACTGTCTTGATCGTATTTGTTGTTAATGAGCCAATGGTATTTTGTGTCTCTACATAATAATAGGAAGTTCTTCCGATTGACATTGTTGCATCGTGTCCATTCAACGTTGATAGTTTAGGAGTGGATTTAACTTCAATATTTGCGTTCTGTTCCAGGGCGCTTAGTGTCATATAAAAATCCGGTGTTACCTGACCAATGTTAATAGCATTGTTTGCTCCAATGGTGCTTAAAAAATTATTAATTGTTTTAGAACTTAACGTAAGATCAAGCCCCGGCAGGAAGGTTCCCCCTGTAACAACCGAATCTTTTAATCCCGCCGTAATACCAGTCTTAACTGTTCTGCTTTTATTTACTTCCATGATGATTACTTCAATAAGCACCATCGGAACTATTTTATCGATGCTGTTTATAAAGGCTTCTATCTCGTTGATCTGCGGTAATGATCCTGACAACAGAATACTGTTGAGTTCTTTAAATTCTTTGATCTCCACGCCTTTTTTTAATTCTGCCGGAATAACATCCTGAATATTATCCAACGATCTGTACCGAAGCTGTAATACTTTGTGTGTACGCAAACCTTCAATTTTTCTGTCACCAATCAGATACAATCCATTTTCTTCTTTAAATGTATATTCGGTTGATTGCAATAAGAATGTAAGCAATTCTGAATAAGTGGCATTCGTTACAAAAGACGTGCAATTGCCTTTGATATCCGAGTACATAAAATATTTCAATCCTGCTTTAGCAGCAACTGTTTTAAGTACCTCAGAAATTGGTGCATTAATCGCTTCTAAATGTATTTTTTTAAAACCCGCGGAATCATCTACGAAACAGCGTATAGATGAGGGTTGAGCCGCTGCCTGCTGATAACCGGAATTGTAGCCTGAATTGTTGTTCTGAAAGCCGGCATTATTATTTTCCAATCCATACGATGGTTTGAAGCCTGTATTATTGGCGTCCGTAAGTGTATTTTCGCCTTCGTTTATATTTTTTATCACATAAAAATTATCGTCTGTTTTAATAACTTTCAGATTGTTTGCATACGCCATCTTGCTTACTGCAGCTTCAAACGGCATTTCTTCAATATACACGCTCACCATTTTATTATCCAGTCCGGCAGAAAGTATAACGTTCTTTTTAGTGATCTGGGTAATCTTTTTAACAACGGCAACCAATGAATCATTTTTCAAATCCACACTCAGTAAATTTGAATATCCGCTATATCGAATGTTTAGCTCTTTAGCAACATATGCAGGTTTTTCAACGAGGGGGACATATTGATAGAATGACATGATAGAACCGGTAAAACGGATGTCAAGATCATATTCCCTTGCCAAAAAGAGAACTACATTCAATACCGTTTCTTTAGAAAAGTTATTATATACTTTAAAATTCAATTGCGGATCAATATTGATGTTCAGCTCATGTGCTTCTGCAATACCTCGCAGAAACTCCTGTATACTCACACCTGAGACAGAAAAATCTATCTGGTCATTCAATCCAGGTGCTCCGGCTTTAGCTATTTTGTTCAGTTTGGCTTCCAGAGAATCAATCCTGGCTGATTCTGTTTGAGCATGTACAAACGTACAAATGAAGCATAGCAAAATAGGAATAAGAAAATTCCGTAACATAATCTGTCAGAAGTTTACTAGTAACGAATATATTTCATCCAAAGACGTTTCGCCTTCAGCAAAGAGGTTAAATGCATTATCTGAAAGTGTTTTTATATTTCTTTCTTTCAGCTGTGCGGACACATCGAAGATGGTATTCTTGATACACTCAGACATTTCCTGGTCAATAGGTATTACTTCGTAAATGGCTTTACGTCCTTTGTAACCTGTGTAATAACAGGCTTCGCAGCCTTTTGATGTATAATGATATTCTACTGCAAAAGGTGCTTTAAATGCCTTGGGGTATTCTCCAGGATTAAATACCTGTTTTTGTTTGCATGCCGGACAGAGCAGCCTTACCAGGCGCTGCGCAACAGATGAACTCAATGTACCTGCCAGCAGGAAAGCCGGCACACCCATATCCACCAATCTGAAAACTGTTCCCCAGGCAGAGTTTGTATGAATGGTTGAAAGTACCAGGTGTCCTGTTTGTGCTAATCGTATAGCCATATTGGCTGTATCTTCATCGCGGATCTCGCCCACCATGATAACATCCGGATCCTGTCGTAAGAATGTACGCAGTGTAACACCGAAATTCAACCCTATATTTTCTTTCAGCTGTACCTGATTAATACCGGGCAGGGTATATTCAACAGGATCTTCGATCGTCAGTACATTCCTTGTATCTTCATTCAACAACTTCAGGGTTGCATACAAGGTTGTTGTCTTTCCTGAACCTGTGGGTCCGCTGATCAATATCAGGCCTTGCTTACGCCTGGTGCCTTGCAAATACGCTGTAAGTGTATCCTGTTCAAAGCCCAGTTTTTCAATGGATATATTTGTTGCATTCTGGCTGAGCAAACGCATTACAATTTTTTCTCCATACAAGGTCGGCAGCACCGAAACACGTATGTCGAATTTTTCAGTAGTGGTTTGAAAGAAAATACGGCCGTCTTGTGGCAATCGCTTTTCAGAGATATCCATATGAGCCATAATCTTAATGCGGTTCACCAATGAGGGGTAGTGCTCCCGCTCTATAATAAAGCGTTCAACCAACATCCCGTCAATCCGGATCCGGACACGGCATTTCTGTTCATATATTTCCAAATGAATATCACTACTGCGAATGCTTTGTGCTTCCACAATTAACCTTGTCAAAAAATCATCTGAGCCGGAAGTGTATTGCAGCACGCCGCCACTTGATTCCTGTGTCTCCTGTTCTTTCCGGTAAAAAGTAGACAACCATTTTCTGATCGTGGGTGAAGGTTTTACAATGAATTGTACAGGCTTGCCCAGAATTAATTCCAGTTCTTCTGCCGTATCCGATTGATTGCTTTCTTCGTCAATAAAGAAATCTGCTTCTGCAGTGTGAACCGGCACGGGCACAATGTTATAATGCCACGCCTGTTCGGGCGTAAGCTGCTGAATTTCCTGTGCCGTTAATACTAGTTCATCCATATTATTCCATAATCCATTGAGGAATATGACATGTGCCTAAAATGCCTGTATAATAAAAATCGAGTAGCTGTACTACGATTAAACATGCAGACTGAATACCTGCCAAAGGAATTGAATCCTTTAACATCTTTAATTGTTTTCTTAAGAATATAAATAATATTATTACTACCAACAGACTCGCAATATTGAACATTACAAATGTGGGGACACTCATAAAAGGAGTCAGACAGAAATAAAACAATATATCACCTACGCCAATTACGGCTGTGCTTTGCATGCCTCTAACCCATTTAAAATAAACCGCAATAATGGCGAACTGAATAAATAATATACAGCTATTGATCATGAGGTTCTCTAAAAAGAGTTCGCCGAAGCCGCAATGTGTTTGTTGAACAGCTAATACACACATTGCCAAAAGCAAGTAGCAGAATAAATATACTTTTCTTTCTTTGAAATCCTGGACGCAAATCCAGGCGGAGATTGCAATCAGTGAGCCTGCAGCAAGTAAATTCGCAGACATCTGTTAATCTTTTACTACTTCCTGAAGATTTTTATCCTGATCAATTTCCCAGATATTAAATTGTCCGTCTCCATCAAAATCAACCACTGCTGTTGCACGTGCTTTAAAGCCTGACGGACCAGCTTCTACAATTTCAACTCTGTAATTCGCTGTTCCGTTTTCGTTTTCCGTTACCAGTTTTTCCTGCACGAAGCCTATCGCTTCCAGATCTGCCGGATATTTTGATTTTTCATAGAAAGCGGATTTTTCCAATGTATAAACATGTTCCAATTGAACTTTGGCTTCCGTGCTTTTTGCACGCGAAATCAAGGGCATTAAATTGGGCAATGCCAACAAAACCAAAATCCCTACAATTACTAATACAACCAATACTTCCGTCAACGTAAATGCCGAAACTTTATATTTGAAATTATATTTCTTCATTTTTTAAAACATTATTATATTATTAAACAAAGATACGAAACCTAATTCCAAGGACTTCTTATTAACAATATAATTTTTTTAGAAGGAACTACCGAGCTGAAACAGAGGCAAATACATGGCTATCAAGATAACTCCTACAATGGCGCCCAGCAGTACAATCATGACCGGTTCAATTAAAGAGCCAATCAGGGCAGATTTATGCTCGGCATCCTCAGCATATTGCTTATGAAGCTGATCCAGAAAACGGTCAATTTTATTAACCTCTTCACCGACTTTAATCAGATAAACCATACGACGGTCGAAGATTGGGTAGTCTGACAGGCACGCAAACAACGAAGCTCCATTGATGATCCGGGGTTCGATTTCTTCGAGTGCTTTTTCTATCGGATAAAAATCAATCATAAGCCGCACCATGGATATCGCCCGCACCATATCGACCCGGGAAGATAACAGCAGGTGCATGGAGTTGCAGAAACGCGCCAGGTATAACTTATGAAAGATCGGACCAACAACCGGTATTTTTAAAATCATCTTTGAATAATATTTTCTGTACCATTCTTTTTTTCTGTTGAGTACAAAAAACATGATAATAGCTATTGTTGCCAGAAAACCCAGCAACCAGAAGGTCCTTAAAAAATCAGACATGACAATAATGGCTTTGGTAATTGCCGGCAATTCTCCTTTAAATCGTTTGAAGATCTCGCTGAACATCGGCACCATAAAATTGAGCATGAAAAATATTGCGCCAAATGCTGTTACCAGTACAATGCAGGGGTAGGTAAGAGCAGATACCAGCTGGCGGCGCTGCCTGATAAGACGTTGATAATACAATCCGAGATCTTCGAGCACCTGTGTTGTTTTACCTGTCTCCTCGCCAATCTGAATACTGAAATATTCATACGGACTAAAGAAACCAGACGATTGAACTGCTTGTGACAAGCTTCTTCCCGCAATGATATCTTCCCTTATTCTACGAATCAGCACTTTATCCTTTTCTTTCTCCTGCTCTTCTTCCAGCAATTCAAAAGAAGTTTTAATATCCATGCCTGAGCCCATCAGCACGCTCAGCTCTTCGTAAAAAAGCTGCTTCTTCGTATTGGTAAAAGATGAACCGAAGCTAATGTCCCTGTTCAACCAATTGACAGAAGTTGTTTCCGTTTTGTGAACAGTAGTCTTGTTTACAGCTCCTGCTGCAACCGAATTCTTTTTTATCTGTTTCAGATCAAGTGCCATGGGATGTAACTGTATTAATGATTAAGACGGAACAATTGTTCTGCAGCATATTGTTTTTCTATGTATACATAATTTGAATCTTCCTCTTTTATAAAAGAAAGATTGACCTGGTCAATCAAGGCAGAGTCTGCAACAGATTTTTTATTAAAGAATGCTTCGCGCGTACAGGCTCCGGTGTAAAAGGTATCCAGACGGCCGCAATTGCGCACTACAAACGAATCCTGCATGCTGTATACAACATGTGAGGTATCTGTCCGTTCAAAATACAAGCCTGAAGGTGTTGTGTACATATAGGTGCAGCCCGCAGCATCTTCTTTCAACAAGCGCTCCATGTTCACCGCGTCATATACTTCGTTCGTAAGTCTTCTGTATTTTGTCCATTGTTTAAAGATCATTTGATACATAACAAATGTTCCGGAAATCACAATGGCTGAAATAGTCAGTGCAATGATTGTTTCCAATACAGTGAATGCCGGCACCTTTTTCATTTCTGTATATATATTAGATTTTTGTACCGTGCCACAACGCTATCGGCAGCATCTTTCGCTCTAAGCTCAACCACAATAAAGTCTGGCTGTGCTGCAGGACGTATGCTGCGTTCAATGGTGTATGGGTCTACATACATAGTATTATCCGAATAGAGCTTATTCTGTTCTACATACTGCATTTCTTTTTCAAGCATATGCTCTGCCCGCACATGACGCATGGTATAGGTAACAGGTAAGATCTTCGTATATACACTGATCAGGATTCCAAACAAAATCATGAGTACGGTTGTTGCAATAACAGCCTCCATAATGGAAATGGCGCTAACCTGTTTGGTTGCTAAGCTTTTTATTATTGCAGCCATTTCAGTACGCGGTTTGTTTGATTGGTCGTTTGGAGGAAATAGCCTCCGGTAAAATGTTTTGAAAGAGCTGTATAATCAATGGTTGCACCCAAAAGTAAATTGTCGTATTGCGTTGTTTTTGATTCGTAATAAAAACTATATGCAGTAACATTGCCGTTCACAGTACCTTTGATACAGGCCATGCCATTTGTTAATACCTGGCCTTTCAGCGTTGCATTTTTTTCAATGGTTACCAATGTGCGTTTCTGGTCGTCCTGATCCTGCCAGCTGATGAGCAGGCCTTCAACCAGCGCGCCGGATTCTATGCGGATTACAGGTTTGTCTTTGTATTTTTTCTTCAGCAATACAATAGCTGAAGGGTAGGTAAGTTCACACGCAGGTTGGACAACCACCGAATCCCAGGCGATGACCTGCAGGTTGCCTTTAAATCCATTTTCAATTTTTACCGAAGGCGCAACAATGATGACATCTTTTAATTTGCAGGATGCCGCAATGGTGAGGGGGCCGGATGCATAGAGAAATACATTGCCTTGAATGTTTGCGCGGTTTAAATATCCACCGCCGTTGATATTTATAAAGGCTGTAGGATTGAAGAAGGAATTATGTACATACTCTGAAAGTTCCGTTATGACCATGCCTGCAGGGAATACACCATCGGCAAGTTTGTTTAAATAATCATAACAAACAGAATCAACCCCGGGCATGTATCTGCTTGATCTTTCTACCTTACCAAATATAATCGTGTCGCCGTGGTAAGAATCGTCTTCCACGAATGTTTTTTTAGCACCTGCACCGGGCAGGTAACAAAAGCCTTTGATTTTTGTTATGCCGCTTACGGCCAGTGGCCGATCTCTGTCCTGCAGGTAGATAGCCGATCTGCAAAGTTGCGGCAGATCGCGGCCTTTTAAAAATGCGCGTCGCAGGGTGTCATGTGGAGCAAAGGTCTCAAGGCTGAACATGGTAAACAGTCCCCAGTAGTTTGCTTTGATGTGCACGCTGTCTTGTCCGTCTGCAAACAGATCTACTGCCTCGGTGCGGTTCATGAAATCTTTTTCCGGCGCATGTAAAACCAGCGTGGTTGCCGCATCTATGTTGTGCTGCAACTGTATTTTTGTGCGGTCGGTATAGATGTGTCCTTTATATAAAAACGAATAATTGATCAGCGCGCCGGTGATGATAAAGCACAGCACGGAGATAATTATGACTACAAATAAGGCATTGGCTGATACGCGCATCACTCGGTAAATTGAGGATTAAATGTAGTAGTATTTAAGGGGAATTGGAAGTAAAGTTTGAATCGTAATTGCAATTCAATATTATTTGACATTGTTAAATAATATTGAATCGTAGAATTTGATTCAGATCATTTATAATTTATATAAGACTGGAGATTTTATGTATTTCTTTTATCCATTTTTTATTTATAAAATGTTTGCTCGTAGTATGATATAATTACATATTATAGGGGTTTAATTTATGAATCAAACCCCTATAATATGTGATATTCTTTAGCATTACAGAAGACCCATATCAATAATAAAATTATTCATTAAAAATACAACTCGCTTAGTATTGTGACTCAGAACCAAATATTAATATAAGTTTAGACAAAAATTAAGGTGCATAACTTGGCCTTCTTCCCCTTAAAAGAGCAGCTGCCCCTCCTACAGATTTTGGATCAATAGTTATTTCAGTGCCTCTAGTCTCTCCCCATATATTGGTAGTATTCACATCAAGTGTGACCCCGGGTAAACCAGCCTCTACCTGAACTGCGATAAATCCAGCATTGACTGAAGCTAATATAGCTCCATCGCTATTAGTTCCAACAGTTACAATTCTTAAGTTTAAGGTATGTTCAGTATTGTCATAAATACCATTAAAAGTTGTCACATTTGTTTGAAATAAATTTGTCGAACCTGTTGTACTTGATGTGTATCCTTTATAATTCCCAACAGGAGTGGGAAGAGATAGGCCGCTATTATTTGTATAAGTGGTTCCATGACTATTCTTTAAAGCTTGCAAAGCTTTCAAAGCTAATATCGGCCCTATACCCATCACATAATTAGCATGCTTGTCAAAAAAACCTATAACACTATGATTATCAGACTCAAAATATCTAGGATATACCTCAATATCTCCATAAACCCAACCTAATTCTGGGTCAAAAGTGCCTCCATAATTTTCAGTTACATCATTTCTTTGATAATAATACCCCCTACCTTCCTCGTAATCAACTTTAAAATTTTTAATCCCTGAAACAAGCCCTGCAGTCCAAGCTCCAAATCTTGTTTTATAACCCCCATCAGGATCTACACCATTCATCGGATCATTACCCATCCCCACATAAGGAGAATGATACTGATTATACGGATCTCTGCTCAACCAACGACCAATAACCGGGTCATACATACGCAGGTCAAAGTCATTCCAACCAGTCTCGTCCATTTCAGCTTCACAATAGTCACCTTGATAGCCAAAACGTGAAAGCAATCCAGCTGTTTCAAAATGTCTATCCGGGATTACTTCTCCAAATGGGAAGTAATCAGCCCAGCTTACCACGTCAGCTTTACCTGGTGATTTTCTAATACGATTGATGGTAGCACGTACGTTACCTAAATGGTCTTTTAACTCATAGGTGAATGTAAGTGCCGATCCGTTTTTGTATACGACTCCAATACGTGCTGAACTGTATACAGGAATTTCGGCCTGTTGCTGGCTGCCGGATTTAGTATCATAGAGACTTACGATATTTCCGGAGGCATCCAGCACATACCAGGTAGTATTTGTTAATACTCCCCCTGAATAGGTAAGCTTTTTTACCTTTTGTCCACGCTCGTTATACTCATAGGTAACCTTAACAACATCATTTCCATTTTTTATTTCAATCACCTGCCCAGCTGTATTGTACTTAAGTTTTTTAACTTTCCCATCAGCATCTGTCTGCTGCGTCATCTGACCAATGGCATTGTATAGATACGTGCGGAATGCAGCACTTACTAACTGTACACTTGCCAGCTTATTGGTGTTAGCTACATAGTTATAAAACAGACTTTCTGTTCCGGCTGTTTTATATGTAAGCTTACCAATTATATTGCCATTCAAATCATACGACACACCAGTTAAATAAGTGTCTGGATTAGTACGAACAAACTTGCTTGTTGTAAGATCCTGTACACCATAAAATCCTGTCTTAAGCTGATATTTTGAATCGTAATTAAAGCTCATCTGGTTGGGATAGTTTCCTGTATTCAATTTCTCTGAAGTCTGCCAGAGTACACTTCGTATCGTACCGTTATACATGTTCGATTGCGTTACTCCATCCAGGCCAATCAAACCGTAATTTGAGCTATGCATATCGCCCGGTGTTGCATATGCCACTGTACCGTTGGAATAATCACCATCAAAATAATCCAGGCTCATGCCGAATACATCTGCCGTGAAACCAGCATTTGGTGTGCCGGCCATGGCGTCTTTACCCGGATCTTTCGCGGTATTCATTTCCGGGTGATTGATACCTTTCAACCAGCCCTGAATCGTATATACATAATCAACACCTTGCAGGCTTTCACCCAGCTCTCTTCGTTTTAACGGACCATGCAGATAATAACTGTTTTTTTCATGCAGCTTCACCAGCCCGTTAGACTCACGGGTAGAAGTAGTCTTTAATCTTCCGATTTTATCGTAAGTATATATATGAATAAAACGATCACTGGCATCATTTTTCTGATAAATACTTTGCAACAACCTGTTGTTTTCATCATACACATAATCCATGGTCTTTGAACCCAATGTTGGTAAGGTTTGAGCCATCCACTCTAACCTTCCTTCATTGTCATAACTATAAGCCGTTGTATAGCCCGCCTTGTTTGAAGTCAATGCTGCCTGATTCCACACATTCCTTCTTTGCCTTGTAGCAATTGTCCCTCCGCTCGCATTTAATATATTATATACAGTCGTTGTACTGTATTCAATCAGATTGTAATCAACCAGATAATTCAAAGATGTTAAACCACCGTAATTTGTACTCTGGCTGTTATTTAAAATGCCGATCACGGTATTCGCAACCGGAGATGCATCATATTGCTTCTGTGTTTTGAATGATAACGGTGCACTATTCAATCCATTCT
>NZ_JBQCDF010000095.1:0-21831 GCF_051961495.1 Cytophaga sp.
AGAGAGATAACGGATTCCTGGTAGGTGATAAAAATTTCTTTTTTAGTAAAACTCACATCTGAGCGCTGAATACCCGGCTCTATCTTATAAAGCTTTTCAAGTAACCAGAGACAGGAACTACAGTGGATAGAGGGAATAAAAAAATGTACGGTTGCTATGCCACCTTCCCTGAAATCAGTGATCAAAGAAACAATTTCTTCGTTATCTAAATAGGCATATCGTTCATCGGAACGGAATTTAATTTTCAGTCTGGGCTTTGAATCAATATCATAATAGGCACACAAGTCATTCTCCTCAAGAATCTCATACACGGTCTTACACCCATCACAACAAAAAACATGTTCCCCAATGCGAATAGATGAATCCGTACACAGATCCCCGCAATGCTGGCAAACAGTCTTCGATTGCATAAGTTGATACGCCATTTTGATAATTATGAATTATAAATTATGAATTGAATGCAACTACTTGCCATGACTTAATTCATTTCGCCACGGCGAATCATAATTCATAATTTTCGTTAGTTTTTCATTTTCTGAAGTTTCGGCAAATCGGCAATTGATATTTTGCTGCCGGCAATATTTACCAGACCTTCGTCTTTAAAATCAGACAAGGTACGAATTACGGTTTCTTTCGAGGCTCCAACAATTGCTGCAAGATCATCGCGATAAACAGCCATTGTAAAATCTGTTTTATTTCCTTCCTTATGGAAGTTATTATAAAGCATCAGTAAAGACTCCGCTACACGTTTCCGCACAGAGTTATATGCTAATTTCAATAAACGCTCTTCCTTTTCAATTAAGTTATTGGAAAGAAGTTTAATGAATTTTTCTGCAATGGATTTATTGCTGAACAATACTGCAAAGAATTCGTCCTTAGGAATTACATGTATCTCTGAATCTTCCAATGCCATAGCAGACTCTGTGTGATCGCTATCTTCAAGCAGATTCATGTAGCCTAGAAAATCTTCGTCTTTATATAAGCCCGTGATTAATTCACGTCCTTCTTCATTCGTCTTGAATGTTTTCACCTTCCCACTTACGATAAAGAATAATGAATTGGCTTTGTTGCCTTCAGAATACAGTAATTGTTTTTTCTTGAACCGGCTTACTTTTCTGTGATCAGAGATCAGTTTTTCCAGACCTTCTGCTCCTCTTGCTTCCATCACAAGAGAATTAATATAGTTCAGATCTGCCCCGGCATTTGCGCGGATCAGTTCATGTTTACGTAAACGTATTTCTACCGCATCCAGCAATTCCACATCATCAAACGGCTTGGTCAGGTAATCATCTGCACCAAGGTTCATCCCTTTGCGGATATCGCTTTTTTCAGTTTTAGCCGTTAGAAAAATAAACGGAATAGAAGCCGTATCATCAGATTTTGCCAATAGATGCAGTACGCCATACCCATCCAGTTCCGGCATCATCACATCACATATAATCAAATCAGGAATGGTGCGTTTAGCCTGCTCAACGCCTTGCTTACCATTTGCTGCTGTCAATACTCTGTAGTTTGCCAGTTCTAATATTTCCGCAATATTTTCTCTGACTTCAAGATTATCTTCTATAACTAAAATAGACTTCATCTGATAATTATTTAAATTGGAATCTGAACAGTGAATGTTGTTCCTTCAGATTGTTTACTTTGAAATTCGATCCTGCCTCTGAGCAGATCCAGATATTTTTTAACAATATTTAATCCTAATCCAGTACCAGGGATATTAGCAGCATTGTGCGCCCTGAAAAATCTACTGAATAAATAATCCTGATCCTCTTCGGGAATGCCGATCCCCTGGTCTTTGATCTCAATGGTCAGAACATCATTTTCAATGTATGTGCGCACAAAAATTAATTTTCCTTCGTCTGAATACTTGATTGCATTTGAAATCAGATTGATCATGATATTCCGAACCAGATTCTTGTCCAGAAATACTTTCTGAATATCTTCTGCAGCATCGACCTTTATTTCCTGTCCCTCTTTCAGGATGCTGTTCATCTCGTCAATAACCTCGATGCATAATTCATTGATTGAAAATTCAATCGGATCATTCATGACATGCCCCTCTTCAAGCCTGCTCAGTGATAGAAAGTCATTCAGTATACCGGTTAAATTGTTTACCGATGATTTTATACGATTCACATGCTTCAGTCTTTTTTCTTCATCTTTCGGATCGTTGTAACGCGAGATCAGAGAAACCGAAGAAAGAATGGTACTCAACGGGGTGCGGAATTCATGCGAAGCCATTGTTACAAAACGGGATTTCAATTCACTCAGGTCTCGCTCCTTTGCCAGGGCATCCTTTACTTCCCGCAATTCGGAAATATCGTGTACAATGCCCGTGAAAATTTTCTTATTCTCAAGAATAACTTCACTGATACTTAATAAAAACGGGAACATCGTTCCGTTCTTGCGTCTACCTATTACTTCCCGCCCTTTGCCGATAATCTTGCCTTTACCCGTAGCATGGTAATTACCAATGTATTTATCATGATTGCTGCGATCAGGTTCCGGCATCAGTATCTTGATATTCTCTCCGATCACCTCTTCCTTGTCATAACCAAACATTCTCAGGGCCGAAGGATTAACCGATTCAATCGTCCCCCGCTCGTCAATGGTAATGATACCATCTACGGCATTGTCAATAATAGCTTGATACCGGGACTCAAGGTCGTGTCTCGATGTGGATTTAATAGGCATATATGATTCTTCTCTATAAGTCACTATAAATCTACAAATTAAATTAAAGGTTGCTCAGCGCGATTAAAATACAGATTCAAAAATCGACATTCAGAAAAGCAATAAATATGATAAGTATCACATAATCGCCTGATTTCGATCAAAATAATGATATTTCAGGTGTTGATAAATTGATTCAATGTTTTTCCCCGGCATGCGTATGTTAAAGCACTTTTTTCAAAGCCCGTCCCGATAAAAACATACTTGAAAAATGTCATGTAGTCATACTTCTTATTCGCACAATATTCCGTATTTTTGCCCTCTGAAACATTGATTAATACACATGCGCATTTCTTATAATTGGCTGAAAGACTATATAGATTTAACAGAATCTCCCGACGAAATAGCAAGACTTTTAACCCATTCGGGACTTGAAGTAGAAAAGGTAGAAAAATACGAAAGCATTAAAGGCGGCCTGGAAAATGTTGTGATCGGAAAGGTATTAACCTGTGAACAACACCCGAATGCAGACCGCCTGCGTAAAACAACGGTTGATATCGGCGGAGAAACACCGTTGAATATTGTTTGCGGCGCGCCTAACGTAGCAGCCGGACAAACAGTAGTTGTTGCTACCATTGGTGCAATACTTTACCCAACTGAAGGCGAATCATTCACGATCCAGAAATCCAAGATCCGCGGCGAAGTATCTGAAGGGATGCTGTGCGCCGAAGATGAGCTGGGCATGGGCAAATCGCATGACGGTATCATCGTTATTGAAAAAGAAATCAAACCAGGTACTTCTGCTAAAGAGTATTTCAATATTGAAGTAGATTCAATTTTCGAGATCGGATTGACGCCGAACCGTGCAGATGCAGCATCTCACCTGGGAGTAGCACGCGACCTGCGTGCCTTATTAAACAGAAATTTAAAGAAAGTAGATCTGAAGAATTTTCAACCGGGCTTTAAAGCAAGTGGTATCACCGTAAAAGTTGAGAATACGAAAGGTTGTCCGAGATATACAGGCTTAAGCATTACCAATGTCAAAATAGCTGAATCTCCGGAATGGCTTAAAACACGCCTGCGTTCTATCGGTCTGAATCCGATCAACAACGTTGTAGACTGTACCAACTACGTTATGCATAGTCTTGGCCAGCCGCTACATGCCTTCGACCAGGATGAAATCAAAGGCGGAACAATCATTGTAAAAAATCTTCCTGCCAATACAGAATTTATTACCCTTGACGGAGTAAAGCGCAAATTGCTGGATACAGACCTGATGATCTGCAACAGCTCTGAACCTATGTGTTTAGCAGGCGTATTCGGCGGCCTGGATTCCGGTGTAAAAAATAACACCCGTCATATCTTCCTTGAAGCGGCATATTTCAGTCCGGAAACAGTACGTACATCTTCCATGAAGCACGGTTTAAAAACGGATTCCTCTTTCCGTTTTGAACGCGGCACCGATCCGAACATGCCGAAAGTAGCCTTGCGCAAGGCTGCAGCATTGATTGCAGAAGTTGCGGGCGGCGAAATCTCTTCCGACATTATTGACACCCATACGGAAACATTCCCACCTTTCAGAATTGAAACCACACACCAGCGTATCTGCAAACTGATCGGTAAAGAAATCCCCGCAGACCGCGTGCTGGAAATTATCGCTTTGCTGGATATTAAACTTGCTTTCAGAAACGGAGATTTATTAGTACTGGACATTCCGCCATTCCGTGTGGATGTGCAGCGCGAAGCAGATCTTGTAGAAGAAGTACTACGCATCTACGGCTACGACAACATTGAATTGAGCGATCACCTGAGTTCTGAATTCTTATCCGAATTCCCGGCAAAAGATTCAGACCATATCCATCACCTGATCGATCAAACCCTGATCGGTAAAGGCTTCCAGGAGATCCTGACTAATTCCCTGACAAAAGCATCGTACAACGAACTTTTGTCGAACCAGGCAGACGCAGTACCAATTCTCAATAAACTGAGTGAAGAGCTGGCATTCATGCGCTCTTCACTTGCATTTACAGGCCTTGAAACCATTGCATATAACATCAACCGCAGACAAAAAAACCTGAAGTTGTTTGAATGGGGTAAAGTATACTTCAAGCGTGGAACAAAATATATTGAGAACAACAAACTGTCGGTTTTCATTACCGGTAATCAACACGCGGAAAGCTGGAACATTCCATCCAAAGCAGTTGATTTCTTTGATATGAAAAATACCGTTGTTCAGGTCCTTGAAAAACTAAATATACCTGTTACCCAGGTGCAGGAGATCACATCCAATCCGGTATTCTCCAAAGGAGTGATCTATAAAAATGGCGGCAAGGAACTGGTAAAATTTGGCTATGTATCTGCCGTGGCTTTAAAAGCCACGGATGTAAAACAGGAAGTACTCTTTGCTGATTTCGATGCGGACCTTTTGCTTGAGTTCTACTCTAACAAGAGTAAATACAAGGAAATTCCGAAATTCCCGGAAGTGCGCAGAGATTTATCCCTGGTACTCGACGCTTCAGTAACATTTGAACAGATCAAGGAACTGGCTTTAAAAACAGAACGTAAGCTGTTGACAGATATCAACGTATTTGATGTATATGAAGGCAAGCACATTGAAGCAGGTAAAAAATCCTACTCCTTGAGTTTCACGCTGTTAGATAAAGAACAAACCCTGACAGATCAAACTATTGAATCAACCATGAATAAGTTGATGCAAACATTTGAAAAAGAATTAAATACAACAATCCGTAAATAAATATATCCGGGTTGTTCTATGAACAATTACATGTTTATACCTGTTCATAGGATAACTCCTTAAAAATGCTTAATTTGAAGTATGACTGGATCGAAAGACCTTTTACTGCGTTTGGAAGCACTTGAAGCTAAAGCTTTAAAGCTCGCCCTCGCGCATAAAGAACTTTCGGTTTCTTACAAAGAGCTGCAATCCGAAAATCTGAGACTCAAAAATCAGATCCTTTTGAAAGAAGAAGAAGTAAGAAACTTTCATAATCAAGAGAAAATAAGTAAAATTGTAACATCAATCGCAGATGACACTTATCGAAAGACTGAGTTAAAACTCAAAATCAATGAGTATATCAAAGAGATTGACAAATGCATTGCCTTTATCAAAGAATAAAACTGATTTAATCCCCTGTATATGGGAGAGTTATCAATTAAAATCAGGATTAGTGATCGCGACTACCCAATGCGCGTGGATTCTTCTGAAGAAGAACGGATTCGTGTGGCCGGGAAATTAATAAATGAAAAGCTCAAGCATTTCCGTGAGCAATTTGGAATTGACGACAAGCAGGATTTATTATCCATGACTGTATTTGATGCAGTAATGGACAAATTAAAATCAGATCAACTCACTACGGATAATGAATCTATCGTACAGTATAAGATAGAGCACATAGATCGCATTCTTTCAGAGGCTTTAGCGTATTAAGCTAAGCATTTTTGCATTTGTCACCCTCCTTTGCCAGTATCGCTGCGGTTGAGTTAAACCCCAATTAACCAAACACATGCTTGAATTAGTAATTTATATTCTTGTCGCATCGATTGTATCAATCGGTATCGGCATATTTGCAGGGAAGGCCATTTTCCAGAAAGATTTTTCAAAACATGAAGCTGAAGCAAAAGAAAAGGCCAGTTTAATCTTAAAAGAAGCTGAACTAAAAGCAGAAACTGTTAAAAGAGATAAGCAGCTGGAAGCAAAAGAGCATTTCCTAAAGCTAAAAACGGAATTTGAAGAAGATTCCAACAAGAAGAAAAACATCATCATTCAGAACGAACAGAAGATCAAACAGCGCGAGCAGACGATTTCAAAACAAATTGAAACGAATACACGCCGTGAGGCTGAACTTGATTCTTTACGCGAAAACCTTTCCTCTCAGTTAGACATCCTGAACAAACGTAAGGAAGAACTGGAAAAACTGAGACATTCTCAAATTGACAAATTAGAAAAAATCGCTGGTCTTACCGGCGAAGAAGCTAAAGCACAATTGATGGAAACCATCAAAGAAGAAGCGCGTTCTGAAGCATCTTCTTATATCAAACGCATTACTGACGAGGCTAAAATGACTGCCACAAAAGATGCGAAGAAAATTGTTATTGAAACATTACAGCGTACCGCTACTGAAAACGCGGTTGAAAACTGTGTTTCAATCTTCAATATTGAAAGTGATGATATCAAAGGAAAGATCATCGGCCGTGAAGGTAGAAATATCCGGGCGCTGGAATCCGCAACGGGTGTAGAGATCATTGTTGATGATACTCCGGAAGCGATCATCATCTCCGGCTTTGATCCGGTGCGCAGAGAAGTGGCGCGTTTATCACTCCACCGTTTGGTACAGGACGGACGTATTCACCCGGCCCGCATTGAAGAGGTGGTTACGAAAACAGCGAAACACTTAGACGAAGAAATTATTGAAATCGGCGAGCGTACTGCAATCGACTTAGGTATTCATGGTTTACATCCTGAACTGATACGTTTGGTTGGCCGTATGCGTTTCCGTTCTTCTTACGGACAGAATTTATTACAGCACTCCAGAGAAGTTGCGAAACTTTGCGCGACCATGGCTTCTGAACTTGGCTTGAATGCTAAGGTTGCAAAACGTGCCGGTTTATTGCACGATATCGGAAAAGTATATCCGGATGAACCTGAATTGCCGCACGCAATTTTAGGTATGGAGCTTGCTAAGAAATACAAAGAATCACCGGAGATCTGTAATGCGATTGGTGCACACCACGACGAAATTGAAATGACTGGCTTGATCTCTCCTATCGTTCAGATCTGTGATGCGATCAGCGGTGCGCGCCCTGGCGCACGCCGTGAGGTAATGGAGCAATACATCAAACGTTTGAAAGACCTTGAGCTATTGGCACTGTCTTTTGAAGGCGTATTGAAATGCTACGCAATACAGGCCGGTAGAGAGCTGCGTATCATGGTTGATGCAGAGAATGTATCGGATGACAAAGCAGGTATCCTGTCTTTCGATATTGCACAGAAGATTGAAAAAGAAATGCAGTACCCAGGACAGATTAAAGTAACCGTGATCCGCGAAATGCGTGCAGTAAACTTCGCAAAATAATAAAGCAGTATTCCCGTATTGCTTAATGAAGAGAGTCCCGGTGTATGCCGGGACTTTTTTTTGTTTGTCTGTCTATTTACGAAGATTGTGAGCACCGCAGGTCTAGCGGCTCTCACCGTGGTCTATGGCACACAGACCACACGCAGCTTTTCAACCTAATTATTGAGACAATTATTCCTTCTTGCCGGATTTTTATTAAAAATTTACTTATGTACTGTCAATATTAATGTTGAACCAGGAAGAACGATAAGCACCTTTTCATTTTTACTTGCATCCTGATAAGAAATATTACCTTTATTAAACAAGTAAGCACTCGTAGTTAATCGTAACGGTTTAGTAATAAACAGCGTCAGATATTCTGTGTTTTTTTCATGGCAATAATTAAACATAAGGCCTGCAACAGGTGTATCAGAAGCGCCATCAAACACACCGATTCCATAATGGACGCCATTCAAAACGATTGTCAAAACATTAGCAAGCATAAACGTTTCATATTGAAGAAACGTCTTACCGCTCGTTGTTTGAGTTGAGTATACTTTTGTATTGTCATCATATACAGGTTCAGCAATTTTATTAATTTTCAAGTTTGTTTTGGAAGCCTGGAAGTCAAGCAGCATGGTATCCACATTGCTTATTACCTGAATATAACCAGTTGTTGTTCCTGAAAAAGTTCCGCTATTAATGGATTCAAAAATCGAGTTACTCTTATTTTTCACCCAACTCTTATAAATACTATCAGCCGCAACTTGTCCGGAGACATTTGATTCAGTAATAAATATGAAAGGTAATATAAAAAACAGCTGTTTCATTATGGTATGGTTTTATTTGTTACATGATAGTTAAAGTTTAAATATCAATTGTTTACGAATAAAAAACAACGAAATAGTACAAATTTCTATTCTTCAAAAAGAGTCTGTATCTTGAAAAGGAATCCATTTTCTCTCATACCATTTGACCTAACCGTATATGGAAATTTTCTTAAGCATTCTTGCCACATTACTTTGCGTACCCTGGCCGGCCATGGTCATGATGTCACCGATGATGCTGGCTGCCCCGGGCTTCGCTACTAAAAAATCTTCCATACTATTCGCCATGGTATTTTTTATTTATCCCGCATTCATTTTCATATTGCTATATGCAATTGGCTTCTCCTTTTACAGAATGAATCCGCTCTGGTGGGCAGCAGCTTTTTTACTTGCCGGTTCGCTGGTGTCCCTTTTATACAAACTTCCGCTGCAACTATATAATCTGTTCCGCGGCATTTCAAACTATGATTATTGCATACACAATAATTGTGTATACCTGAATGGTAAATTAATAAAAGATGCCGACGTTAAAACGTTTATCCATTACAACAACCGCGGTTACTACAGCAAGGATAAAAATCATGTATACTATTCCACGAACAAAATAAAAAATGCTGATCCTGCTACATTCGGTCCGCTTACAAACGATAATACCAATAGTTATTGGCACGACAAGCAGCATGCCTATTTTACATGGAAATGTATAGCAGGTGCTGATGGTGCCAGTTTTGAATATGCGGGCCACCAGTACGCATACGACAAAGATCATGTTTTTTTCCATGCTCAGTTGCTCTCAAATGCTGACCGGAAAACATTTACCCCGCTTGCAGATTTTATTGGCAAAGATGCACACCATGTTTTTGTAACATCCAATCAGGTAAATACTATTCCGAAGCCGACGGAATTTGAGGTAGTATGGATCAATGAAGAACTCTTCGGCAGAGACCAGCAGCAGATTTATGCGCTCCGCTATACCTTTCCGCATCTACTGCTTCCCTTCCCCGGTGCAGATCCGGAAACATTTGAAGTAGTAGGACAACACTATGCAAAAGACAAAAAGCAAGTCTATTATTACAGTTACCACATACAGGAGATCCGAATTGTAGAAGGTGCCAATCCGGAAACTTTCACTCTTTACTTCGACCACATCAGAAACACCGATGCCAGCGATGGCGAGCGCTTTTACAAAGCGGGCCTGCTACACAAAAATAAAAAATGATCAAACTTACTTCGCTTTACATACTCATTCCTGTCTTTATATTAGGTTTCTTCCTGATCAGCCGTGCACAGAGTCCATTGAAATATACTTTCCTCTTCCGGAACGTTATATTAAGCCAGTCTAAAAATTATGAGCTTACTCCCATTCTGCGTGGCCGTATCTATTATCCACGTTACTTTTACATTCCTTCCCTGAAGCAATATATTGTATACTCAGACCTGGATGAAACAGGTCCGTTCAAAATACATGAAATGAAAAGTAAGCCTTGGGGAAAGGCTTATGTCTTGCTGGATGACCAGGGAAACAACCTGATTACATTCGAAACACCTTTGCGCTTCTCTTACCGTAGCGGATGCTTTTATGGCGCATCAACATATATTCCGCTTTTAGAAACAGGAATATCGGATTCTCTTCCTTACCATCAGATCCACAACGCAAAGCTTAATCTTAGTGCAGGCGAATTTGAAAAACTTTTTCTTGAACTATATGCTGGTTCCGAATATATAGAATTCATAAACCTTCGTGCATCCAATGATAATATTCACCAGGCAGGCATCATTTTCAAACGTCAGGGTAAGGTTGAAATTTTACTCTCCGGCTTGCGGGATAGCCGCATGATCTGTTATTTCCAGGAAAACCGCAAGATCAATAATTTCGACGATTATTATCTTCCCGACATACAAAACAAAAATAACTATCCGCAGTCGGCTCCTTCCATAGAAATGGTACCGCTTGTAACCAACAACACCAATCCCTTTGTGTATTGGAGAACCGGACTGAATCAACACTTCCGGATTAAAAAATTCAGCAAGGAATATTCTTCCGGCTGGCAAGGAATCGTGAAAGTCGGCGGCATTCCTGTGTATGTACCGGGTGAGAGTTCGGGTACAGCTTATGTAAACTTCAACATACAAGGTGAACGTTTTAAAATTAAAATCTTAAGCGTTGAGAAAGCACCATTCATACCTGCCTATAATTTAGGGCTCCGCACCTTTGAACTGCCCGAAAAATTCCGTACCCAACAATCACTGGCATTTATGGAGTCTGCACAAAACTGCGGCGATAACCGGATGGGCGGCGGTGTATTCGTCATGAGACCTGCTACAACAACAAATCCTTCGGCTGACATTCCTGAAGATATGTCAGAGAAAACATTCAGTGCGTTACCTCTTACCTTACAGGCGGCACTGCTGGACCCGGAGCACACCACTACCCTGAAGATCTATGCGAAGAACTGTACACAATGGCTACCTGAAATTGAGCGTCTAAAAAATCTTACACATCTGGAAATGACTACAGGAATGACAGAGATTCCGGATGCCATTTCGACATTAACAAAACTGCAATCACTGTCCATTGAATACAGCAATGTTCAAAAAATTTTTCCGGCAATAACTGAATTAAAGGAGTTAAAAACCTTAAATCTCTTTTCCAATAAACTAACAGAATTCCCACGAATGCTTTTAGAACTCGAACAATTGGAACGTTTAAATATCGGCGCTAATAAAATATCTGCATTGCCTGAGGACATTAATCGCTTAATAAATCTGAATTACCTGAGTATAACATTAACCGATATCACTTCCCTGCCGGAGGTTATGGCAGGTATGAACAATCTATATCTGGACGATAGTCAGGGAATGAAAGACAAAGTTCAGCCTGAATACAAACATCTGTTTGATTACCGGAAAATAAAATCAATCTATGATGAATAACATACGTCAAAAAAAATCATTCATTTATTCTGCAGACGATTCCGCAGAATAAATGAATGGCTGGCTATCTTTATTAACAAACTCAGGATTTTTTATCCGTTCCCAGATCATAAATCTCCTGAATATTTTTAAGAATTTTATTAAAATCAATTTGCAAATCCTTCAGTAAACCAGTCTGCATGTCAAAGATCCATCCATGAATCTCAGGAGTCCGGCTTTGTAGATAAGAACGCTGCCACACCGCCATCTTGATCACGTTTACACATTGTTCTTCCACATTCAGTTCAACCAGACGGTCATAACGTTTTGCTTCATCCGTAATTGCATTCAGCTCGGTTTTATGCAGTCTGTATACATCCCGGATGTTTCGCAGCCATGGATTTAAAAAGCCCAAATCCGCTGGCTGCATGGCCGCTTTGATACCTCCACACTTATAATGGCCGCATACAACAATATGCTGAACATTTAAGTGTGCAATCGCATACTGTATAACAGATGCCGAGCTATTATCATTGTTAGGAACCAGGTTGGCAACATTGCGGTGCACAAACATTTGTCCGGGTTTTATACCGGTCATCTCTTCCGCTGAAACACGGCTATCACTGCAGCCTATGTATAGAAACTCCGGATTTTGTCCTTGTGCCAGGTGCTCAAAGAATTTCTCATCTGTTTTCTTTTTTTCAGCAACCCACTTCTTATTGTTTTCAAAAACCTGTTCGTATAAAGTCATGCTATTTTTAAATAAGTGTATCGTCTATCTATCAAATTATTTATGCTTCAGAATTCTATATTACCCTGCAAAATACGAACTCTTGCTTTCTTACCCAAAGCCAAGGGATATTAAATGGTTAATTCCAGGATTTGCATATCGTTAATGATAATTGAGCTCGATTCTCCACGGATGCTTAAGTACACCTAAAAAAACTGAAACTTCGTCATTCAGCCCTTTCCCTTGTTTAGTCATATATAGTATATTTACCGGATGGCTGATCAATTCATTCTTTCTAATAAAAACAAGTATCTTTAATAATCAGAAAAATATCTTAAATTAAATCTTTTGAATTATTCACTTTTACAACAATATCATATGACAAAAAGAGATCTGTTTATCCTCATCATAAAATTATTCGCTTTGTATGCACTTATTACTTCCTTATTTGGAGTTTTACCTATGCTTACCTCTACCATGCGATTTGAATGGACAGCCTTTGATGTACTTTATTTACTTGCATATATTGCTTTTTTCTGTTTCTTATTTTACCTGCTTACTATAAAATCAGACAAAATTGTTGACTTGTTAAAACTTGACAAAGGATTCGATTCAGACTTTATACAATTTGGCAGCATAGAAAAAATACAGATCATTCAACTGGGCCTGATCATTACCGGTGGCTTGATTTTCATTTCTGATTTGCCGGAACTAATCGTGGGCATATTCAACTTGTTTAAAGCAAACGTACAAAAGGACATTGAAGACACATTAGGATTCATGACTCCACAGAACAACACGTATTTAGTAATAGATTTTATTCGAATACTAATGGGCTATCTGATACTTACCAACCACGAATACATAGCTAAAAAACTATTATAATATATACAGAATGCTTCTATGCAAAACATAGAAGCATTTACCTTTTATCTATTCTATCAGATACGATTGGTTCAAAAACTGTTTCCTGAACCACAATTCAAATGCCGGATCTACAAACTGAAAAATGCCGTCGATCTCATGAATCAGATCTGTATTAATCAGCAAAGATTTATTCTTACTTACATTCCTGGGAGTACCCAATGCATATGTATTCATTACCGCCGCACTTGTAAATTGTGTTTCACCTTTCACTACTGCTTTCAAAAAATTAAGTTGAGTGATGCTAATATTTTCAATTTCATTCTGATATAAAGGTGTATTGGCATAAATCAATTCTGTCAGGGCATTATTAATTTCTGTTACAGATGCTTTTTTATGCGTCAGGTTCCAGGTATAGTGCGCCAACTGCTGTACATACCAGGAATGATTTTTCATCAACCCTGCAATGCGCTCTGCCGTCTTTTCATCGATAAATTTTCCTGTATCCTGAAAGCCTTTGGTAATAAAAGCGACCCATTTTTTCGTTTCAATTTTAGGCAGTAACATAATATCACCAAACCGATAAAATGGTTTCCCTGCATTATTAAAAATTTCTGTCATCATGTGACGCTTGCTGCCATACAAACAATAAGTCACCAGCTTCTGGCGCTGCCAGTATGAACGCAGCTTTTTTTCAAGATCTGCATAGCCATTAAAGGAAGAAATATTCTGAAATTCATCCAGACAGATAATAAATTTCAGACCTTTCTTCTTCCCTATAGTCTCCGGCAAATTCAATACTTCTTCGCTATTCTTTTTCAATTCTTTCCAGTCAAAGCTCAGGCTGAAATCATTTGTAGGATCCAGGCCAATGCTCAGCTTAGGAATTAACTTGTTAAAGAACTCCTTACCGCTCGCCAGCCATTCCTGCCATTTAGGAGAAGATGCCTTGATCACTTCCCTGGCAAACATCTCTAAAAATTCTTCTTCACTACCCACCGTAAACAAATCAATAATAACGGTCTTTGTTTTCTTCTCTTTTTTATTGATCTCCATAACCACTTTTTCAACCAACGAAGACTTTCCCCACCGACGGGGTGAAATAATAATCGTATTTATGCCATTCAGCAGATTATTACGGAGTTTGGCCGCTTCGGCTTCTCTGTTGGTAAAAGCATGTGTGCTTACCGTAGTACCATATATAAAGGGTGAATCTTTCATAAAAATTTTATACTAAATGGTATTATACCTAAAGGTATAAAATAATACAACCGAATGCAAATCCGGTTGTATTAAGATTTTTCTTCTAGTCAGGAATAAAAAAAGCAGTCACACCTACCGGCATGACTGCTTTTTTTTATTCTATTTATCCGTTCTTTATTGCTTAATAACCGATTTCGTTACAGTACCGGATTCAGTTTCGATCTGAACAAAATACATGCCTCTGCTCAAATCTGTCATTACAATCTCTGCAGACGCATCGCCAGTCGTTTCAAATACTGTCTTCCCTAACACATCAACTACTCTCAATGATTTAGCACCATACACCTGGCCCATATCAATCAATAAGCGATCTGTAACCGGGTTTGGATATAATTTAATATTATCCATCAGATATGCGTTATGAACAGCAGTTGTAGTAGTCTTTACAATCTCAACGGTTGCAGTAGCATCGGCACAAGGACTAACACCTTTAACAGTATATTTAAAAATATATGTACCAACAGCTGTTAAACCATCTACTGTTACGGAAGCAGCAGCTTCTGATGTACTGAAATTAACAGCAGACGGACCTGAAACCAGGCTCCATGTACCAACAGAGGAACCGGCACCTGTTAACGATACAGATGTTGCTGTAGAAATTGACTGACCTGAGCCAGCGCTCGCTGTCGGAGGATTTGTACATACAGGTGCAGACTTCACAACATCTACGGTAGATGTAGCATCTACACATGGACTTGTTCCTGTGACAGTATATTTAAAGGTATATGTACCATTTGCGGTTAATCCATTCACAGTTACTGAAGCAGAAGCTGCAGACGGACTGAATGTAACAGCAGACGGACCTGTAACCAGGCTCCATGTACCTGCAGCGGAACCTGAACCGGTTAACGATACTGTTGTAGCTGAAGTAATAGATTGATTTGAACCAGCAGACGCTGTTGGTGGGTTTGTACAGGCAGGACTTGATTTAATAACGTCTACCGTTGAAGTTGCCGGGGCACAAGGACTTGTTCCTGTAACGGTATATTTAAAGGTATATGTACCATTTGCGGTTAAACCATTCACGGTTACTGAAGCAGATGCTGCAGATGGGCTGAAACCTACCGTTACACCTGATGGACCTGTAACCAGACTCCATGTACCTACGGCAGTACCTGTACCTGTTAAGGTAGTAGTGGTTGCACTTGTAATAGCCTGATTCGTACCTGCACTTGCTGTTGGCGGGGAAGTACATACTGGTGTAGTTTTTACAACATTTACAGTTGAAGAAGCATCCACGCAAGGACTGGTTCCGGTAACTGTATACTTGAAGGTATATGTACCATCTGCCGTTAAACCATTTGCCGTTACAGAAGCGCCTGTTGCAGAAGGGCTGAAAGTTACTGTAGCAGAAGAAGGCTTCGTAACCACACTCCATGTTCCCACTGCAGAACCTGTACCAGTTAACGATGCAGTAGTTGCTGTAGTGATCGATTGATTAGAACCTGCATTGGCTGTTGTCGGCGTCGAACAAACCGGTGTTGCTTTTACCACATTCATGGTTGAAGAAGCATCTACACAAGGGCTGGTTCCGGTAACGGTATATTTAAAGGTATATGTACCATCAATTGTTAAGCCATTTGCTGTTACAGAAGCCCCGGTTGCTGAAGGGCTGAAAGTTACTGTTGCAGCAGAAGGCTTCGTAACCACACTCCACGTACCTACAGCCGTTCCTGTACCTGTTAAAGAAGCAGTTGTCGCTGTAGTGATCGATTGATTGGAACCTGCATTGGCTGTTGTTGGTGTAGCACAAACAGGGGTTGTTTTTACAACATTCATCGTAGAAGATGCGTCCACACAAGGGCTGGTTCCGGTAACAGTATATTTAAAGGTATACGTACCATCTACGGTTAAGCCGTTTGCTGTCACAGAAGCACCTGTTGTGGGAGTGAAAGTTACTGTTGCAGCAGCAGGTTTTGTAACTACGCTCCACGTACCTACAGCCGAACCTGTACCTGTTAAGGAAGCAGTTGTCGCTGTAGTAATTGATTGATTAGAACCTGCATTAGCTGTTGTTGGTGTAGCACAAACAGGTGTTGTTTTTACAACATCCACTGTAGCAGAAACAGCAGCACATGGGGCAGTACCCGCAACGGTATATTTAAATGTATATGTTCCATCAACAGTTAATCCGCTTGCCGTCACAGTACCTGTTGTAGTAGAACCGAATGTAACCGTTGCACCGGTAGGTCCGGTTTGCAATGTCCAGGTACCTACTGCAGAACCTGTACCGGTTAATGTAGCAGTTGTCGCTGTTGTTATAGCCTGATTCGCGCCTGCATCAACTGTTGCCGGAGCTGCAATAGTAACTTTCAAGGCTGAACGCGGGCCCTCACAAGTATTCGGACTTGAAGTTGCCTGGCTTACATAATAGGTTGTTACACCCACAACAGATGTTGAAGGAATTGGTGCCGTATTATCAGCTACACCGCCTGTTGAAGATGTATACCATTTCAATACAAGACCTGGTGTACCTGTTGCAGCTAATGAAACAGCTGATGTTGCATTCTGACAATAAGTTATATCTGTTACCTTAACAGCAGCTGGTGTTGTGCATATATCTACACCAAGAGCCGGATCACCTAATTTCAAACCTGAGAAAATAATTTTCTGATCTGTAAATGCAAGAGGACTAAAATTCGGAGAGCCGGTATCTTTTTTATTTACAGGAACAATCACCACTTCAGTTACTTTACTGAAATCAAAGTCTGCATTGTTGGTATTGATATCAGCAGGAAAGGACGGTGCGTTCGGATTTTTAATTGATAAGGCATTTTTAAAATCAAATACGAAGTTAGTTGTTGAGCCCGGAGCCAGTGAAACAAAGTCTGGTGCCACGTGGTTTTTACTAAATCCAATTTCATACTTATACCAGTTCTTAGTGTCTACAACACCGCCTACCAAAACATCTTTATTGATCGCGATTACAGTACCGTCAGCATCCTTCATCTGAAATTTCAGATCCAGTGTTTCGGTATTCGTGGCAGGTGCTGAAACGGTTAATTGCAAAACCGCATTCTGGGTAAGATCCAGCATGTATTTCTGTTTCGTACCATTTGCACAGTATTCACCAAAATTAAAGCCGACTACATTATATGAGTTCGCTGCCTGTGAAACCAGGTATTGCAACGTACCATTTCCGGCACGTGTTGCTTCCGCCTTAAACGGAGTAGCTGCATCACGGTCTTCAAACCAGAATATACCAGCTGCTGCAGCTGCTGTAGCTGTTGCGCAGCTTGCACCGTTTACTCCGCCAGTCAATTCTGTAAACTGGTCAACTTTTTCAAACTGATCTGTAATACCAGTAGTAGAAACATTAGATGCACCTACAACACTGATCACGTACAATGGTGATACAGCAATCTCCGCCCCTTTTGAATCATAGGATTTTGCAGTGATATTATGACCACCGGAAGAAAGTGTTGATGTAGTAAATGTATACGGACTGGATGTTTTTGAACTTAATAATGTGGTTCCATCATAAAATTCCACTTTAGCGATTGTACCATTCGCTACTGTTGTAGTAGCTGTGATCGTGATGGCATCCCCCGCATTAAATACAGTTTTATTACCAGTGAAGGAAAGCGTTACAGAACCTGTTGTAACGATAACATTACATTTACCTGTAATGTACGCTTTAACAAGCGCACCTGAAGCGCTCAGGTCATTAGCAGTCCAGTTACTAAGGCCTACACCGGGTTTTAATGCAGCCGATGTTTCATTTTTATTTGAAACAGACCAGTTACAGGAGCTTAATTTGTTTGCTTCTAAATAATTCCACCACACCTGAGACTCTGAAGGGTTGTAACCACCGTTACCTGAAGCATCGCAGGTACCGTATTCGGTAACAAAAAGCGCGACGCCTTTATTCAAAGCGTTGGTAGCTTTTTGTCTAAGAGATCCCTGATGTGAATTTGCATAGTAGTGCAATGTATAAGCAATATTTGTTCCTGTTACCTGGTCATTCGCTGCTTCATCTACATCCTGAGAATATGTCCTTGTTCCGCAGATAATAATATTATCCGGATCCTTTGCACGGATCGTTGAGATCAATTCATTGTGATACGGCTTGATTGTACCGGACCAGGATTGATTGATCGGTTCGTTGAATGTTTCGTATAAAATGTTCGGCTGATTACCATACGTTGTTGCGATTTCCGTAAAGAAAGCTTTTGCCTGCGTTTTATAATTCTCCGCATTGTGCGTGTGAAAATCCACAATCACATATAAACCATTTGCGATGCAGGCATCAATAACGGTTTTGATTTTATTCATTTCCGTTGTCGGATTGTTCACATAATTGCTTGAACCTGTTTCTACAGACATAGCTGCGCGAATTACATCCACGCACCAATCATCTCTCAACCATTTAATGGTTGTTGCATTATAATAAGGTGCCCCTTCCGGATATCCGCTCCAGAACATGGACATACCACGTAACACAACCGGATTACCGGCCTGATCTGAGACTTTTCCATTAAAGATTTTAAGCTGGCCATATTTCGCCACGGGCGTTTGGCCATTTGCAGCCAACATGCTGCAAAAAACAATTACTGCGAATAGTAATTTCATTTTTAGGATTGAAAGTATATTCATTATAGTTTGGGTTTGGTCAGTTAATTCTTACGGTTTGTTATACAATATATTGAAATTTATCAAATTAATACAATTTTTTATTAATAAAATAACAAAAATGCCCAAATCAGGCTAAAAACGAACTTTATTAAATAAGAAAACCCTCAAACGTTAAAAAAAATTAAACGTTGTTTAAAATAGGGCTAAACAAAAAAAATTAATATTTAATAGATAGGTTGAACTCCACTTTCATTATTTGAAACAGACAAAAAAATATAGCAATTATTCTACTTTTAAAATTCTAAAAAAAACTCCAATCGGGGTCAAACCAATTGGAGTTTTACAGGAAAATATAACAACTTATTAAACTAGTCTTTGTTGGTTACAACAATTTTCTTCGTTAGAATATTTGATTCTTTTTTAACCATCAACAAATAAACTCCTTCAGACAATCCGCTTACGTTCAACTTCGCCTGAACACCTTCAACCTGTATGGATGGCATTACTTCTTCGCCCAAAACATTTGTTACAGAGAACAGCGCGCCGGTAAGGTCCACCTGCGTTTCTACAATAACCTCATAGCGTGCAGGCACAGGATAAACATTACCATACATCGTATTTCCCGCAGCGTGAATTCCCGTAGTAAGTTCTGATGTGATAGTAACCGGATCTGAAGTGGTAACACCACCTAAAACATCTGTGGCACGAACTGTAATTGTATGTTCACCTACAGAAGGATTTGTCCAGATGAATGTATACGGCTGAGATGTTGTAGAACCAATAACAGTGCCCCCATCTAAAAATTCAACCAAAGCAATGGCACCATCCGGGTCTGAAACCGTTGCACTGATCGTAACCGGTCCTTGTATATTAGCATTGTTTGTTAGCGATGTAATCGTTATAACAGAAGGTTGATTCTGAGCGGTAGAAATTGAAGTGATTGCAGATGTATTCACACAACCCGAAGCATTTGTAACTTCTACCGTATAATTTCCAGCAGTATTAGCTGTATAAGATGAACCTGTCCCAACCTGTGTATTTCCGTTAAACCATTTATAAGTCAGGTTTGCCCCTGTATTGGCATTTAATGTAACCGTTTGACCATTGGCTATCGTCGTATTGCCAACAGCTGTAATGACTGCTGCAGGTAATGCGTTAACTATCACATCAAGTTGCGCTCTCGCACTTTCACATCCATTGGTTGACTGAGAAACAAAATAGCTTGTTGTACCGGCAGTTGAAGTGGCAGGTGTTGGTGCAAGAGATAATGCCGTTGTTGTGGTATTATCTGAATACCATTTTAATCCTGTTCCTGTCGCTGTTAACTGAACTGCGGTTTCATTCTGGCAATAACTTACAGGTGAAACAACCGTTGGTGCAGCCGGAGCAGCATTTAATGTAACCATAGTCGCGGCTGAGGTAGCTTTGCAATTATTTGCATTGGTAACTTCAACGGTATATGACCCGGCTGTAGTTGCTGTATAGGTTGCAGCTATACCCACCTGCGTTGTTCCGTTTTTCCATACATAAGAACTTCCGTTGCTGGCAGTCAATGCTACCGAACCGCCATTACAGAACGATGTTGCGCCACCGGCTGTAATTGTTGCAGTAGGCAGTGCATTTACCGTTACAGCGATCTGTGCACGTGCACTCTCACAACCGTTGGTAGTTTGCGAAACATAATAATTTGTTGTACCGGTTGCAGTAGTTGCCGGCGTTGGAGCTGCTGCTAATGCAGTAGTTGTAGTATTATCCGCATACCACTTTAATGCAGTACCGGTCGCCGTTAATTGAGCTGCTGTTTCGTTCTGGCAATAAGCAACCGTTGCTGTTACTGTTGGTGCAGCAGAAGAAGTGTTTATTGTAATAACTGTTGCAGCTGAAGTAGCTTTGCAGTTATTTGCATTGGTAATCTCAACCGTATATGAACCGGCTGTAGTTGCTGTATAGGTTGCGCCTGTACCAACTTGCGTTGTTCCGTTTTTCCATACATAAGAACTTCCGGCGCTGGCAGTTAATGCTACCGAACCGCCATTACAGAATGACGTTGCGCCACCGGCTGTAATTGTTGCTGTCGGCAGAGCATTTACCGTTACAGCAATCTGTGCACGGGCACTCTCACAACCGTTGGTAGTTTGCGAAACGTAATAGTTTGTTGTACCCGTTGCAGAGGTTGCTGGTACCGGAGCTGCTGATAAAGCTGTAGTTGTGGTATTATCCGCATACCATTTCAATGCAGTACCGGTCGCTGTTAATTGTGTAGCTGTTGCATTCTGGCAATAAGCGACTGCTGCTGTTACTGCAGGCGCTGCCGGAGGAGTATTTATAGTTACAACGGTTGCAGCCGAAGTAGCCTTACAGTTATTTGCATTGGTAATCTCAACCGTATATGAACCGGCGGTTGTTGCTGTATAGGTTGCGCCTGTACCAACCTGCGTTGTTCCGTTTTTCCATACATAAGAACTTCCGGCGCTGGCAGTTAATGCTACCGAACCGCCATTACAGAATGACGTTGCGCCACCGGCTGTAATTGTTGCCGTCGGAAGAGCATTTACCGTTACAGCAATCTGTGCACGGGCACTCTCACAACCGTTGGTAGTTTGCGAAACATAATAATTTATTGTACCCGTTGCAGTGGTTGCCGGCGTTGGAGCTGCTGCCAATGCAGTAGTTGTAGTATTATCCGCATACCACTTTAATGCAGTACCGTTCGCTGTTAATTGTGCTGCAGCAGCATTCTGGCAATAAGCGACTGACGCTGTTACTGCAGGTGCGGCCGGAGCAGCATTTAATGTAACCGTAGTCGCGGCTGAAGTAGCTTTGCAATTATTTGCATTGGTAACTTCAACCGTATACGAACCAGCTGCCGTTGCTGTATAGGTTGCGGCTGTACCAACCTGGGTTGTTCCGT
>NZ_JBQCDF010000096.1:0-6690 GCF_051961495.1 Cytophaga sp.
GCACCTCTTGTTGCCGGTGCTGCAGCCATTGTTCGTTCACACTTCCCGAATATTTCTGCGTTACAGGCAGCTGAATTACTACGCGTGACCGCCGATGTTACAGACACCTTTCCTGAAAATGCCTTGTATAAAGAAAAAATGGGTAAAGGCAGGATCAACCTGTACAAAGCACTTACTGATACAAAATCACCAGCCATTCGATATAAAAACTTACTTGCTGTTTCTCAATTCAACAGTACAAACTTATTTGATGGCGACACAGTATCTATTAAAGCAGACTTCTTTAATTATCTCCGGCCGGCTGTTAACCTGACCGTTGATATCTCTTCTACTTCTCCTGACCTCGACTTTGTAATAAGTTCTCTTACACTTGGCTCCATCGATAGTTTACAATCCAAATCAAGCGCTGCATCGCCGCTGAAATTTGTTGTTAAAAGCTCACAAACCAATCAGCAGATTGAATGCAGGCTGGGCTATACGGATCCTGCTACAGGCTATACCGATTATCAATACTTTTTTATAAATATCAATCCGCTCTATACAGACATCTATACGGATAATGTACGCACAACCATTACATCAAACGGCCGTGTCGGCTATCAGGATATTGCCAGTACAATTGGCTCCGGTTTTCAAAAAAACGGAACCAACATTTTATATGAAGATGGTTTAATGATTGCCCAGGCAAGCGATAAAGTATCAGACTGCGTGCGTGCAAACCCTTCCGGATCCAGCAACCTGGATTTTGCAGCTCTATCTATTCCTTCTTATGTAGAAAGCAATATCAAATACATTGAAACGGTTTCATCCTTTAACGATGCATCGTCTACCAATGCTTATGTACAAGGCATTGAATGTATCCAGCGCTCCTATACGTTCAATACTACAGATCTGAACAATACAGTTTTCCTGGAATATAAAATTATCAATCATTCTTCAGCAGACATTGATTCCATTTATGTGGGCCATTTTATTGACTGGGATATCCTGAATTATGCAAAGAACCGTACAGGCTTTGATGTTGATACGCGCCTGGGGTATGCCTATGATATCTCTTCACCCAATTTATTCGCGGGCGTTAGTCTGCTTACCGACCAGGAATATAATTATTATGCCATGGACAATTCACCGGTAGGTGGCACCAATATTAATCCCAATGACGGCTTTACAGATGCAGAAAAATTCAAGGTGCTTTCCAGTAAATTAGGCAGATACCTTGCAGGCGGCAACACTAACGGCAATGATATTTCCATGACCTTAGGCGGACGGATCAATCACTTAAAACAAGGAGATACCGTAATCATCGCCTTTGCATTGATGGCCGAAACCCAATTGCTGAACCTGAAAATACTGGCTGCTGCCGCAAAAGCAAAATTTATAGAAATCCATACCGGGCCAACACCAGCTGCCGACTCCTATAAATTATGTACCAACGCTACCGTTGACTTAAACATTCAACCTAAACCGGGGAACATCTTTAACTTTTACACGACAGATCCGTCAACAAATTCCTCACCTGTGAGCCAGGGAAAATCTTATACATTAACTAATGTGTCTGCTGCTGACACCATTTATATCAGCAACGCAGATTCACTTTATGAGTCTGCAGCAACTAAATATATTATTATCGCTGATGAAGCTCCGGTTTCAGATTTCAGCATGACATCACAACCTGCTTTAGATCCATCCGCGTTTACCAACGAAAGCATCCGCTATCAATCACTTCTCTGGAAATTTGGAGACGGGACAACTTCAACAGAAGAGAATCCAGAACATATCTATATGCTTCCGGGCACTTATATAGTAACCCTGAAAGCCAGCGATGATCTGGCCTGTGTGGATTCAGTCAAACAAACAATCGTAATCGGCGACCCGCTGGATATTGTCAACGGCAATACATCGGGCATACAG
Source organism: Cytophaga sp. (assembly GCF_051961495.1). Classification (NCBI taxonomy): domain Bacteria; kingdom Pseudomonadati; phylum Bacteroidota; class Cytophagia; order Cytophagales; family Cytophagaceae; genus Cytophaga; species Cytophaga sp. The sequence goes on from NZ_JBQCDF010000096.1 coordinate 1,912, forward strand.
GTATATCCCAATCCGGTCGGAGACTTTTTATTTATTGACTTAAAAACAACAACGAAAAATTCTGCGGATATCGCTATCTTTAATGCGCTTGGGCAATTAATCAAAAACGAAAACGTGGTACTTTCAAATTCCATTTTACAACTCAATGTATCAAACCTTTCTTCAGGGTTGTATTTTATTGAATTAAAAGATACAGGTACCTTGCTGCGTTTTGTAAAATAACTTTTCCTTTCTAAAATGAATCAACAGATTTTCGCAGAGATCATTACCATTGGTGATGAAATCTTATATGGTCAGATTACAGATACCAATTCACAATGGATCAGTGCTGAGCTGGACAAGCTTGGCATTAAGATACGACAGAAATCTTCCGTGAGTGATCAGGCAGATGAAATCCTGCGTATTTTTTCAGAAGCCAGCAAACGCGCGCATCTGGTAATCATCACAGGCGGCTTAGGCCCCACTAATGATGATGTCACAAAAAAAACATTGTGTGCATATTTCAACACGGAACTTGTTTGGAATGAAGCTGTACTGTCACACCTCGAAAGTCTTTTCTTTATACGAGGCAGAACATTAAGCGAAATTAACAAACAACAGGCGCTTGTTCCTGCTAACTGCGAAGTATTGATGAACAGGAACGGTACTGCACCGGGTATGTGGTTCGACGTAAGTAATGTTGTGTACATTTCATTACCTGGTGTGCCCTTTGAAATGAAACACATACTGAAAGATTTCGGTTTTGATAAAATAAAACAACATTTCAAAACACCGGTCATTGCACATCGCATGATCAAAACCATTGGTATTGGTGAATCAACACTTTCAGAACTTATTGCCGGCTGGGAAGCTGCGTTACCGGCTCATATGTCCCTTGCCTACTTACCTTCTGCCGGCGAGGTGCGACTGAGAGTAACTGGCACAGGTGAAAATCAGGAGCAATTGAATACAGAAATTCAACATGAAATTGATAAAGTACTTCCTCTTATATCAGCCCACGTATATGGCTTTGATGATGATACATTGGAATACGCAGTGGGGCAATTATTAAAAAAGAACCACAAAACCATTTCAACAGCCGAAAGTTGTACCGGTGGTTATCTGGCTCACCTGTTGACATCTGTGCCAGGGTCATCTGCTTATTATTACGGATCCATTATCGCCTATCAGAACAAGATAAAAACCGAACAGCTGGACGTTCCTTCAGGAATTTTATCCACCTATGGCGCCGTTAGTGAGCAAACTGTTGAACGAATGGCCAGGGAAGTACGATTAAAGCTCGGCACGTCCATCGGCGTGGCTGCAAGCGGTATTGCAGGCCCTGACGGAGGAACGGAAGAAAAACCCGTTGGCACCATCTGGATCGCTTATGCGGATGAACACAAAGTGGTCACTAAAAAACTTCAGCTTTCAGCTCTCCGCGAAAACAACATCCGGATGACTGCACTGGCAATCTTAAATCTGGTACGGAATCAATTAAATAATTCCTGATTTTTACATAAAACCCTGTTATTAAAACATTTATATACATAGAAGGTTTCACCAAAAAGGATGTGACTTAATAAAAAAAGCGTATTTTTGTATTTAATATAAAAATAAAAAAATTCCGTCATTCATGGCCTTGGTAGAATTGGTAATGCCCAAAATGGGAGAAAGCGTAATGGAAGGTACGATTTTGAACTGGTTGAAGAAACCCGGGGATCGTATTCAACAAGATGAATCTGTGCTGGAAGTGGCTACTGATAAAGTAGACACGGAAGTACCATCACCCTTCAATGGAATTTTAAAAGAGATCCGCGCAACACAGGGGCAGGTTGTGCAGGTAGGTTCAGCCATTGCAATTATTGAAACTGATGTGAACCAATCAAATGTTTCGGAACCTGTAACACCTGCGGCAACTCCGCAAACGACTTCTGTTCCGGCGCAGCAGTTTCAACCGGTTCAAAGAACTGCACCGGTTGAAACTGCTGCTACCGCTCATAGTTCTGCTCAACCAGGCACTCCTAGGAACGGAAGATTCTATTCTCCTTTGGTGTTGAATATTGCCCGCCAGGAAAATATTTCTCTTGCTGAAGTTGAAACCATTGCCGGTACAGGTAAAGATGGCAGAGTAACGAAAAATGACCTGTTCGATTACATACAAGCTAAGAAAGACGGTAAAGTTGCACCGGCTAATGAAGAACAGCCGGTAACACAACAAGCTCCGAAAGAAGATAAAAAAGCCTCAGCTCCAACAGAACCTGCGTATGTTGCCAAACCAGCAGCATCTCATGGTGGCAATGTAGAGATTATCCAGATGGATCGCATGCGTAAAATGATTGCAGACCGCATGGTTGAATCTAAGCGCATTTCTCCGCATGTTACTTCTTTTGTAGAAGCAGATGTAACCAATATTGTTTACTGGAGAAACAGATGGAAGAACGATTTTATGGAACATGAAAATGTTGCCTTGACATTCACTCCTATTTTCATCGAAGCCGTTGTTAAAGCAATCAAGGATTATCCAATGGTAAACATATCCATTGAAGAAGATAAAATCATTGTTAAGAAAGATATCAATATCGGAATTGCGGTAGCATTACCAAGCGGCAACCTGATCGTTCCGGTTATAAAAAATGCTGACCAGCTGAATATTGTAGGTCTGACAAAAAAAGTAAATGACCTGGCAAAACGCGCACGCCAGAACAAACTTACAGCGGATGACCTTTCCGGCGGTACATATACGGTTTCAAACGTTGGGTCTTTTGGTAATTTAATGGGTACACCTATTATTGTACAACCACAGGCTGCAATTCTGGCTTTAGGTGCTGTTGTGAAAAAGCCTGCCGTGATTGAAACACCACAAGGTGATACGCTAGGCATCCGTCACATGATGTTCCTGTCCCACTCTTATGACCATAGAGTAATTGATGGCTCTTTAGGTGGTATGTTTGTACGCCGAGTGGCTGATTACCTGGAGAACTTTGATGTAAACAGAAAAATATTTGTGTAAGCGTCGAAATTGATTTACAACAAGCTTTGGCTTTTTATACAGATATATAATATTAAATTTAATAAGCGCATAAAAAAAAGTCCAGCCTGTAGCGGGACTTTTTTTTAAGCGCTTATTAAATTCTTTCTTTAATTCACATTTCCCAGGATCTGCAGCCAGCCTTTGAATTCTTCTCCGCCGCAACCGGTTTTTACATAATAGAAATACATACCATCTTCTGTGTTCTCTCCCTTCCAGGTACCATCATAATTGTTTGCCTGATATACACGGGTTCCCCAGCGATTGTATACCTCGACATATGAACCTGACGGAAACATTTTATTGTTGTAATTATCGACCTCAACAATTTTGAACTCATCATTCATACCGTCTTTATTGGGCGTGATCAGGTTCGGCACCAAGAGTTTCTGCTTTTCCAGAGCTGAAATAAGAATGGTATCTGCAAATGTTTTACATCCAGTTTTTACTTTATCTTCCACATACACATAATACGTTGTAAGAACAGAAGCAGGCGTAATGTTCAGGGAATTTACAGTTGTATTCATAGTATCATTTGTAGCAGCGTTCAGCCAGTGGTATACATATTTTCCGGAGCCGCCTGTCACGTTCACTTCTACTGTTCGGGCCACACCAACACACATGGTGTCATTAGGTGTTTGAAGCGAAGCGATTTTAAAGCCCGGTACTCCTGCACGTACTTTTATCGTATCGGTGCGGTCATCGCCGCATTCACCTGAAACCTTATATACAAATTTGTACTCTTTTCCATCCACCAGTCCGGAGATGCGCACATAGGATGAATCTGCTTTTGTATCAAACTGTAAACCGGGATCATATAATGACCAGCTGCCCTTACCAAACAATGGCGAAGTGGTAAGCAGTTCAACATAATTATTACATACTACCAGATCAGCGCCTAAATCTACTGCAGAATTAAATGGCCGTGCCGTTATTGAAAATGTTTCAGCAATGCTTGATACACAACCTTCATCTGTTTTAAATAACACACTATATGAATCCGGAATTGTCAGATCAATGCTATTTGAAATGCCTAAAGATTGAGTTCCCTTAAACCATTCAAACGTTCCCGAATAGCCGGCCGCGCTTGCACTCATGGTAACCGTTTCACCCGGACAAATATTGGTATTACCCGCTGCTGTAACAACCGGCTGTGGCGGGATCGGATTCACTGTTACCGTTGTTGATGCGGATACAGGCGCCGTGCAATTATCTGCTGATTTATAAGTAACCGTGTAAGTACCTGAAGTTGTTACAACCAATGGGTTGTTTGTTGAACCCGTTGACCAGGTATAGGTACCACCGGTAAAACCAGCTGTTGCTGCGGTCAGGCTTACCGAACCGCCATCACAGAAGGTTAAAGGGCCACTAGCGGTAACTGTCGGCTGTGGCGGAATCGGGTTCACCGTTACCGTTGTTGATGTTGAAACAGGCGCGGTGCAATTAGCAGGTGATGTATATGTAACTGAGTAAGAACCGGAAGTTGTTACAACCAATGGATTCGTTGTTGAACCGTTCGACCAGGTATAGGTACCGCCTGTAAAGCCAACTGTTGCTGCGGTCAGGCTTACTGAACCACCATCACAGAAGGTCAACGGACCGCCCGCAGTAACTGTCGGTTGTGGCGGAATCGGATTCACTGTTACCGTTGTTGATGCGGATACAGGCGCCGTGCAATTATCTGCTGATTTATAAGTAACCGTGTAAGTACCTGAAGTTGTTACAACCAATGGGTTGTTTGTTGAACCCGTTGACCAGGTATAGGTACC
>NZ_JBQCDF010000097.1:0-7234 GCF_051961495.1 Cytophaga sp.
AATGCAATGTCAGCAAAAATCTGTTCGTGGGAAGAAACCGATTGAACAAACGATCCCTGGATCATTTGTTTTTTCTTTGGCGTTGGAATACTCTGAACAGGTTCATAATTACCATTATTGGCACCCACATATTTATATACCCGTGCATTTACTGTATTATTATCAAGCACGTAACTACCCGCTCCTTGCGACACCTGCGAAAATTTCACCTGGTAAAAAGCGCTGTCAGGATTGGTTGAATACTGATATACATTCGTAGTACCTACAATAATCTTCCGGTACAAGGTTGCATTGGCAGAATATCCTACAGAATCGACTCCGCTTACATAAGCTTTCGAGAGATCATCTCCGATGGTAGATAAATAGACCTGATCATCATTACTCAGATCCAATAAAACCGGATTACGCGGATTGTCTTTTTCTGTATAATAATAAAAACCAAATTGGCCGGTCTTACTTTTAATGGTCTGTGAAGCTGCAGTATTCGTACGCGCATAGTATTTATCCGAGTATTCAAAATCTACCCGCATACGATTGTATTTTGTAATCAACACATAGGGCGTAAATGTTATTTCTGCCGTGTTGTAATCAATCACATAATCATAATCAAAACCTCTTGTCAACAGTTTTCCATCCAGGTATACTTTTTCAGAATTGGCAATGATGGTAATATACGCTTCGTTGTTGGCACCTCTTAACCGATAGGGCCCTAACACCCCTTCCTGCAAGGCATCGGCAGTATTGGGAGCAAACTGCATGGTATTGAATTTCCCCTTTGAAATACCAATGCCTGCCTGACTAACGCTTTCAAATATGGAATCCTTCTTATGTACATGTTGGATATGCCCACCTTGTACATTCCGATAGTAATTTAAAAAATAGGATTTCTGGTTCAACACAATATCCCCTACGGTCAAAGCCGTTTTAGGGCTTTTCAGCTGCACATACACACGGTCAAACTGTTGGATCTGTTGTGTATTTCCTTCCGGCTGAAAAGGAATATTCTGATCCGAGATTACCGCTGTCAGGGTTAGATTATCCGTAAGCTTTCCATCCAGCTGCAGGTTCAATGTTGAATTCACAAAAACACTTTGATTATTCCCTGCAGAAATTCCACGTGATATTACCCCGGTTTTATTAATGCCGGGAGTTGAGAATAACTCCTCTCTTTGCTGAGGCGTGCTGCCAAAGCCCTTGAGCCGCATGACTTCCCTATAACCGCCTAAAGAGTCGTACACGGAAAGATCTCTTTTATAAATCCGCTTTCCCAGGTCAAATGGATATACTCGATAACAAACCAAAATAGAATCCGGAAGCGGACTGGGAGAAAAACTAAGCTTATTGGAAGATACTTCGTAGCTGCTGGTATAGCCCAGTGGAGCCTTTACTTCAATGCTGCCGGGTACAATGGTGAGCGTATCAATTCTCACTCCTCCTTCTGCAGGCTTTACCCACTTACAACGCAGATTGGTATACTGTGCCTGACTACGCTGCACAATAAGCAAATACAAAAAAAGAGTTATGACATAGTATTTGGTCATTCGTTATAGTAAGGCAGTTCAATATAAAAAGATGTGCCCGTATCAAGAGACGTTTCAAACCATATAACACCTTTCATATCTTCTACCAGACGCTTCGCCAATGCCAGTCCTATACCAGAGCCGGAATATTTTGTGCTGAAATACGGTACGAATATTTTTTCACGAAGTTCAGGTGGAATACCGGAACCATTATCCTTCACTTCAATCAACACGCGATCCAGCTTCTGACTTACATTTACCTGGATATGCATATTTCGTTTATCAGGAATACTCTGAATAGCATTCAGCAGCAAATTGTTCAGAATATTTACAAGCATGGTTTGATCTGCTAAAATAAATGTTGCTGTAACAGGCACATTTGTTTGTATCAATGTATTTTCCTGTTGCTGGTGCAGCGCAGCTAAGTCCTTGACCAGGTTATTCACTTCCACTTTTTCAAGCGTAAGTTCAGGTAGTTTATAAAAAGAAGAGAACGAACTTGCTATTTCACTTAACGAATCAATCTGGGTTAAGATTGTCCTGAACGACTGCTTTAATTCCTCATCCGAAGGTTTTGTTGTATTGGATTCAATCCTTTGTAACAAATACTGAAGCTTAAGCTTCATAGGCGTCAACGGGTTTTTTATTTCATGGGCCACCTGTCTTGCCATTTCCCGCCAGGCGCTCTCCTTCTCTGAGTTTGCAAGGATAAGTTTGCTGTCATCCAGTTTTACCAACATGGAATTATATTCCTGCACCAGGCGGCCGATCTCATCTGAAGATTCCCATAGTATAGGTTCATTATCATATAAGCCTGTCTTTTTAATACCCTGCGTGATGAGCTTTAACGGAAAAGTCAGGTAATACGCAACGAGGTAAGAGATCAATAATAAAATAATGAAGCCTATTGAAAATATATTCAGGATGGTTTTTAAGTACGTCGAAATCTGCTTGCTGATATCTTCTTTTGATTCAAAGAACGGCAGGTGAACAATACCTGCAATGCCGCCGGTACCCGGCACACGAATCAGTCTGTAAATAGAGCGGTACGACAAGTCGCCCACCTGCTGATTGGTAATGATATACTGGTTACGGCTTTCCAGTAACGATGCAATCGCCGTCGGATCGATATAGTTCGATAAAATTCCTTTGCGGTAAACCTCCGGCTGATTGGTCGAAATCAAAACACCTTTCGTCGAATATACATTTATATCTAGCTGTTCTACCCGTGTCAGATCCGACTCCAGTAAAAGCTCTGTTGCAGATGCCTTACTGATCCGATCCTGGAAAATTGTTCTTGACGAAATAATAGCAGCCAGCTTATCCGAGTCATTGATAAAACGGTTCACAAGAGACTGCTCATAGTTCTTATTTACAAACCCTAATGTTATTATACTTACCAGTAACAAAGGAATAAAGAATGCCAGGTTTAAATAGATCTGTACCTTAGCCGCATAACTGACCTGGCGCTTCTGCGCACTGATCCGGTAAACATGCAGCAACACAATAATCAGAATCCCCGCGATATGAAACAGGAAATAAATAGACGCATTAGAGACCAGAATATCCATGATGCTGTAAGGCTTACTTACCACGATCCAGGCCCCGTCTTTACCTTTTACCAGTACATGGAAGTATCCCTCATACCTGCATTCATAAATATTTTTCTGCTGTTTTGCTTTTATGAAATTTATGAAGCGCTGATCATAGTTAAAGTATCCATAATTCGTTTCCAGCTTGGATTTATTAAAAATGCAATAATCATAATCCTTGTTATTATCCTGCACCTGCTTCTGATCCAGCACGAGTTCAGGGAACACACTGTTTTTGTTATACTTTCCAGACTCCAGCTCTACAATAATATAGGCAATGATACTGTTATTCGATTTAATTTTATTGACTGAAATGTATCTCCGTGTATTAGAGATCTGATCGTTATAACTATACAGATCAAGTTTATTTAAATAAGTGGACTTGATTAAAACCGTGTTGTAATAATCATTATAAGTTACTTGGCCAGGTTGCATGTTAAAAGGCTCACCGGTAGCGTCAAATAATTCCAGTCGGATCGCATAATCATTGAAATAATTCGAAAGATATTTCTTTTGTATTTTCTCTTTCACAATTCCCAGGTCTGAAAATGGTGAAAGAATCTTTTCCCGGATAAATACATCCTCTTGGATATTCACTGACGCTTCCTGTAAAAGAAACTCGGTTATTTCATCTCTGTCATAGAGCAAGCGCTCACCATACTTGCTCATCTGCTGGGTCACTTTATTTCTTCCGTTAAAGTATATGGCACTACCAATAATCAAAGATGAAATCAGGGAAAATAAAAAAATGTAAATAAAAGACTGGTATTTCATTTTACCCAGTACCGACGGATACCCCTGTACTAAACTTAAGATAGAAAAACAAAATAGAATACTGGAAACGAAAATCAATTCTATTTCTATTGCACTGCTTATTAAAATACATATGCCATATATGATCAATAACTGCACAGGTTTGCCTGTCCGATAACGCTGGTGCAGCCTCCATACCAGGTGTAACGCAAGATGAATCAGATAAAAAAAGATAAAGGATATAGAAACTACAGAAAATATCAATAAAAAACGAATAATGGATAAATCAAGATCTTCGATCAGATTTAGTGAAATAGTAGAGTTGATTACAATACTTTTCAGCATTAAATAATATACCATGATCAATATCCAGGAAAGTACAATGCTGAATGATATCTTTATAAATACATTACGCTTATTATTATTCAGGTAAATAAACCGGTATACCGATTTATGCTGAATCATTGAAATCAGTTCAAATAAAAAATAAATCGCACAGAAGATATTCAGTACTAAGTCAAAGATCGATTCACTAAAAAAGGAAGCTGCATAATATTCCGATGAAAATATTTCATGCGAAGAGAAATACTCCGGCAGATTCAATATTAAAAGCAGCACACGCAATGACAAAAAAAAGATAATCCGCACAATGATGATTTTAGGCGAACTGTGCTTCGCACGGTTGACTTCAATAATGAAATAACACCAAACCAAAACTACCAACAGAATGTATGTAAAAGTAGCCAGGGAACCATAGAGATAATCCTGGCCACTCAATTCACATTCATAGCTGCATAAATATTTCCCATTAATGGTAATCGATTCGCCGCTGGACTTATTGGCTACAAACAGACGTATAGGAATGTTATTGAAAAAAAACGTATTAGTGTGGCTATTGATGAAGGAGTTCTGAACAGGATACAACCGTTCCAGTTCAATGATTGAAACAGCCTCAAATTTACGTTCGCCCAGGTCGAAAGTGTCTTTATGAACAAGATATTTACCGGTACTATTACTGATATAAGCCCAGGCATACGCACCCATTACCGAGCTGTATGCAGGTACGTTTTCAGACTCAGACCAATAAACAAGATTACTGTTTTCATAAATGTAAAACGGGCAGGGAGTCTTAAGTTTATTCAGGTCAGTAAATGCCACGCCATTCGATTGAATAGTACGCACAAGTTCTCTGTTTTGAGCTTCAACATCCTCGATCGCACGATCAATTCTGTTTGATACGGTTGAATAATAAACCGACTGGTCAACTTTGATACAATAATCCCTGAAAACCAATAGTAGCGTTAAAACAACTAGTAATGCACCAATAAACCAGCGTAATAACTTCAGTAAGGAAGAAAAGTTTTTAAAAGGGGATGTCATATATCCTAAAAATACGGAAATATGCCGTGAATAAATAAGGTTTATTGAACCGTTATGCCCTTCTCTTTATTCTTTTGGGACGAACGGTACCACATATAAGCAATTGCCCCTATCAGTATATATGGAAAAAGCATTAAGTATAAGATCCCTGAATTAATTCCGGTATTTTTAGCAGCCTTATCGGCAGACTCCAGTTGGGCCTTGCACATGGCACACTGTGCATCGGCATCCAGCCCGAAACCGATGAACAAAACAATAATCAGCAGAGGAAGTATAATGTAAGCCTTTTTCATAATTACTCAGATTTAAAACGTGTAATAAGGACTAATCATTAAATATACTAAAACACCGGATACTGAAACGTATAACCAGATTGGATACGCCCATTTCACGATCTTTTTATGGCGTTCGAAATCGTTGTTAAAAGCAAAGTGTAGTGCTTTCAAAACAAAATACACCACGACCGCAGCAAGGACAATATGTGTAATCAATAAGAAGTAATACACATAATTTAACGGAGAAGTTCCGCCATAAGCTGTAGAATGGTGGGTTAAATGATATAATATATAAGCTACCAGGAAGAAAAGTCCAAGTACTACACAAATCAACATACACGTGCGGTGAAGGGTGATATTTTTCCTTCTGATTGCAGCCAGCGCAATTATAAGAAAGAACGATGTCAGACTATTAATCAAGCCATTGATATGAGGAAGTGTGTTTGTCCAGGAGCCTAAATCCAGCTTCACACGAATGCCTAGTAATAACATAACTGCAACGGGAATACCGATAGCCAGGATATTGACTGTTTTGTCATTTAAAACTCTTGCCAGTTTATTATCGTTTTGCATCGCGTTCGATTTTTTGTAATACTTTTAACTCTGTAATTAAGCGGTCTACGTCCTTTTCCTCGGTACCATCATAATACCCCCGGATCCAGCCTTTTTTATCAACTAATACAACTTTATCACTGTGCAGAAAGTCTGTCAGGTCTTCTTCGTTCTGCTTCGCGGTTAAGAAAAATTCTCTTTGTCCCAGTGTATAAATAGAATCTTTGGCGCCGGTTAAAAAGAACCATTTCCCTGGAATGGCATTGTATTTAGTAGCATAGTGTTGAAGGACCTGAGACGTATCATGCTCCGGATCTACCGATAAAGAGATCAAGACAATATCTTTGTCATTCTTAAAAGCCTCCTGTACACGAATTAATTGCGTGGTCATATCCGGACAAATACTTCCGCAGCGTGTAAAAATGAAATCGTATACTTTAAAGCAGGAATCGTAGTTCGTACTGTTAAATTCAGCACCCGTTTGGTCAATAAGTTTATAAGCTGGGATAGTATGGGCATCTGTAATCACATAGCCCCGTTCAGTTTCTATTGAATCATAAGCAAAAAATACAGGCAGTTTATGCCTGGAACTCGCAAAAATAGTAAAGAATAAAATTAAAAAGACCGGTGCAAGTAGCGCTAGGCACAAGTACACGGTCTTTTTAGTATTTTTCATAATGTATAGAATAAGCAAACTTTCACGATGGTTTGCTTAAAATGATTGTTTATCCAAAGATGTATTCAATAGCAGCATGTACATAATCTGCTTCAATCAGCATGGCTAAAATTAACCATACAATAAACAGAACCGGTAATGCTATTGCCCAAATCAACAACTTCACTTCATATTTTAAGTGCATGAATTCGCCAACAATGTAGAATGTTTTAGCAAATGTCATTAACACAAATATTGTTGTAAGAATAGGACCTCTTGAAACTGTAAATGCCAATACGAATTCAATGGCAGTTAAAACAGCTAAGATAAGAGTAACCTTTAATAAGTGTTTTATTTTAGCAGGATCTCTAGGCTGAACTTCTGCTGAGTGACCTGAATGATGTGATGCGTGTCCCATTTAAATGAATATTTTATAATTAAATAACAGAATCAAACTAAGTAGTAGAACGTGAATACGAATACCCATACCAGATCGACGAAGTGCCA
>NZ_JBQCDF010000098.1:0-16571 GCF_051961495.1 Cytophaga sp.
CCAACGGACCTAAGAACATTTCATACATACGTAATGTGTCTGCACCGTACTTATTTACGATGCCATCGGGATTTACAACATTGAATTTAGACTTAGACATTTTTTCAACTTCAGAACCACAAACGTATGTGTTGTTTTCTAAAATGAATTCTGCAGAAGAGAAATCAGGTCTCCATTTCTTAAATGCTTCAGTATCCAGTATGTCATTATTGACAATGTTTACATCAACGTGAATAGGGGTAGTGTCGTATTCTTTTTTCAATCCTGCAGATACAAACTTATTCGAACCATTAATTCTATAGGCGAATTTAGAAACACCCTGGATCATACCCTGGTTGATTAGTTTAGCAAACGGTTCATCGTTTGGCGTAATGCCCATATCAAACAGGAATTTATTCCAGAAGCGTGAATATAACAGGTGCCCGGTTGCGTGTTCTGCGCCGCCCATATACAGATCTACCTGTCCCCAGTAATTGATCTTGTCTGCAGCTGCGAGAACTGTTTTATTCTGTGGATCCATGTAACGCATGAAATACCAGCTTGAACCTGCCCATCCCGGCATGGTGCTTAATTCATAACCTTTTTCAGCAAACTCTTTGTTGCGCGCCAGCGGCGGTTCACCGGTTTCTGTAGGCTTGTATTCGTCAATGGCTGGGAGAACTAATGGAAGATCGGATTCTTTCAGCACATATGGAATGTCATTTTTGTAGAATACCGGAATTGGTTCGCCCCAGTAACGTTGGCGGCCGAAGATAGAGTCACGCATTTTGAAATTGATCTTCGCAAAACCAATTTTCTTTGCTTCGATAAATTCAATGGCTTTCGGAATGGCTTCTTTAACCGTTAATCCGTTTAAGAAACCGGAGTTGATCATCGTACCCGCTTTCGGATCGAAATCTTCTTTGGTAATGTCTGTATGCGCGCCTTCCTGTACAGCAATGATCGGCAGCTTATAGAAGCTTGCAAATTTATAATCACGTTCGTCAGAAGAAGGTACAGCCATTACTACACCTGTACCATAACCTGCCAACACATAATCAGCAATCCATACAGGTATTTTTTCATTGTTGAACGGATTGATCACATACGAACCTGTGAAACAGCCTGAGACTGTTTTAACATCGCTCATACGGTCGCGCTCTGAACGGTTCTTGGCTTTAGTTACATATTCTTCGACCGCAGCTTTTTGCTCAAAGGAAGTCAACTCTGCTATCCATTCATGTTCAGGAGCAATGGAAACATACGTCACCCCAAAAGTTGTATCAATGCGTGTAGTAAAGACCGTTAACTCCATGTCTTTATCAACAACTTTAAATGAAAGCATAGCGCCTAATGATTTTCCGATCCATTAGCGCTGCATTTCCTTAATGGCTTCCGGCCAGTCGATCGTATCAAGGCCTTTGAGCAAGCGATCTGCATACGCAGTGATACGCATGCTCCATTGCTTCATCTTTTTGCGTTCAACCGGGTACCCGCCGCGTTCAGATAAACCATCTTTAACTTCTTCATTGGCAAGTACAGTTCCCAGGCCCGGGCACCAGTTTACCATGGTTTCAGATAGATAAGTCAATCTATACTTTAACAGAACATCACTTTGTTCTTTTTCTGAAAAGCCTTTCCAGTTTGCAGCAGTAAATGTTGGTACATCTTCGTCGCAGGCTGCAGAAATTCCTGTATTTCCGTTTGACTCAAAATGCTTAATCAGAGCAGTAATTGGTTCTGCTTTATCTGTAATTTTATTATACCAATGATTGAATAACTGAATGAAGATCCATTGCGTCCATTTGTAATAGGCAGGATCGCTGGTACGGATTTCCCTGTCCCAATCAAATGAAAATCCTATTTTGTTCAGCTGATCAATATAGCGGCTAATATTCTGTTCGGTTGTGATAGCGGGGTGTTGGCCGGTTTGTACTGCATACTGCTCTGCCGGAAGACCAAATGAGTCAAAACCCATCGGATGTAACACATTATAGCCTTTGATGCGCTTGTAACGCGCCATGATATCAGATGCGATGTATCCAAGCGGGTGCCCGACATGTAAACCGCTACCGGAAGGATAGGGGAACATATCCAGAACATAGTATTTAGGTTTTGTGGAATTTTCTGCTGCCTTGAAAGTTTTTTCAGCATTCCATTTATTTTGCCACTTTTTCTCTACTTCACCAAAATGATAATCAGCCATATTAATTTATGTGTTAAGGCACAAAATTAAGATTTTTTATCGTTAAATAGGTTCAAAAGTGTATGAAAAGAGGATTTTGGCTGCAAAAAATAAGTATTTTCACGAACTAAAATTACATTCACGTCGTTAAGCGTATATACTCAACAAAGTAACCATTTAAACTCATCAAATATGAAAAAGATCGTTTTTAGTTTAGCTATCATCGCATTAGTTGCAGGTACAATTTCAGCATCCGTAAACGATGGTGGAAAAGGTAAAAAGAAAAAATCCTGCTGCCAGTCTGGTTCTGGCTGCGGATCACACGATAAAACTGCAGAACCTGCTACAAAGTAATTATTGTTAATAACTTCTTAAAGGCCTGACGGAAAACCCGCAGGCCTTTTTGTATTTTTATAGTAGCGTAGAAAACGCTGTTGTTATATCACAAAAGAAAAGAAATTTCTTCCCCATGAAACAGTATCACGACCTGATGCAGCACATCTTAGATAAAGGTGTTAAAAAAGAAGATCGTACGGGCACCGGCACCATTAGCGTGTTTGGTTATCAGATGCGGTTTGATCTGCAGGAAGGTTTTCCTTTGCTGACGACAAAAAAATTACACATGCGTTCAATTACTCATGAACTTTTGTGGTTTTTAATGGGAGATACAAATATTAAATACCTGAAAGATAACAATGTTTCTATCTGGGATGAATGGGCGGATGAGAACGGGAACCTGGGACCTGTATATGGTTATCAGTGGCGTTCATGGCCAACACCAGACGGACGACATATAGATCAAATTACGAATGTGATCAATATGATCAAGAATAATCCGGATTCAAGAAGATTGATTGTTAGTGCATGGAATGTTGGTGAGATTGAAAAAATGAAATTACCGCCTTGTCACGCATTCTTTCAGTTTTATGTAGCTGATGGCAAATTATCCTGCCAGCTATATCAGCGCAGCGCGGATGTATTTTTGGGTGTGCCCTTCAATATTGCTTCTTATGCATTGTTAACGATGATGGTTGCGCAGGTATGTGGTTTGCAGGCAGGTGATTTTATACATACGCTTGGTGACGCACATTTGTATTCCAACCACATAGAACAGGCACAATTGCAGCTAAGCCGTGATTTCAGGCCTCTGCCGACGATGAAAATCAATCCGGATGTAAAATCTATTTTCGGTTTTAAATTTGAAGATTTTACATTGGAAGGTTATGATCCGCATCCGCATATAAAGGCGGCCGTAGCGGTATAGCGCCGTTTTAATAAATCAACTCATGTTTTGATATTTCGGGAAATTTATCATGCCAATGATTTATTTCATTTTCATAATTACACATTTGGTAAAAAAATGGCTTAATCATTTCTTCATCAAATTTTAGATGAGCATTGAATTTCTTATTTAAAAGGTTAATATATCTGGTAATTATTAATTTTGATTCTATCCTTGTCAAAGGGAATTTATCTCCTTCTCCCGAAATCAAAGTGTCTCCACTGTAATGATCGATAATCATGCATACATCTTTATTACTATTGGATTTGTTCAGCGTGTAGTTAGAGAAAGTCTGCACTTGATTAAAATATTTAAAGACTCTTTCATGTAAAGTTGTGTCAACTTTTTCGATATAGAACAGCAGACTTGGTTTAATTGTACCAACTTTGCTGAACGTTTCGAAGTACAAATAATCTCTATTCAGAGTGATAAAAAAAGAAAGATTGGAATATTCTGAAAAGTAGCTAAAAACGCACGATTTTCCATTTGCGTTGTTAAATTCTATACTATTGATGCATGTTTTTTTTAAATCTAAAGGGTAAGTATCTTCGTTGGTTGATTTAGTTAAATTGGGTTGACAAGAGGTCACCAGCGTGATGAGTGTTAGAACGATTATTTTTCTTAAGGTCATTATAGTCTGTATTAATTGAACAAACACTTGAGTCTATAATAATTTAGGGATTTGGGAAACGAAAAAGATCATTTAAACCTGAATGATAAATTTCTTGTAGTTACTTTATTATGCGTTGTTATTCTTTTCATTTACATATTTATCAAAGTTAACATCGTTAACAAATTGTTTTACTGATTTATTTATGAGTTTAATTTTGTATGGGTTGTGAAGGTCTGTAAACCGTTACCTAAAAAACAAGCAACTTTAAATTAACTGGCCCCTTAATGCTTCCAATAAAGCGTGTTCTGTTCTGAATTTCACTTTTTCGATTTGTGCGAATGCTGTGAGGCCTGCAACATTCGCGGCAAACACGACATCAGCCCCTTCTAATGCAGTAATATTATAAAAACCGGCATGAAAAGGAATTCCATTACTATTACAATACAATTGTATTTGTTTACGCATGACTCCGTCGATACAGCCGGTTTCAATACCAGGTGTAAATACAGAGTTGTTTTTTATCCAGAATAGGTTCGCTTGCAAAGTTTCACTTACATTGCCGTCAATATCCGTAATGATGATATCGTTTGCCTTGCGGCGTTTCATTTCCAGTCCGGCCATTACATATCTGCCTGAACTAAGAAGCTTGAACATCGAAGCTTTATGATAATGGTTGCGGATATCATCTGAGAATACAACGTATTCTTTTGTCTGAACTGGGTTTGGAACAAAGTCTTTTACAAATACAGTCAGGATTCCCTGCTCAGATTCCGGGGCATATAAGCCACCCCAGGCTCTATGTATAAGGAGCTTTACGCGTGCATGCTGCCGGAGGTCGTTTTGTTGGATAAGTTCTACGATCAGATTATTCAGCTTGTCCGGATCTGCACATACTTCATTGGTAAGCTCCATGCATTTCACGGCTTTCTGCAATCTTTGAAAGTGATCCTGATAATATTGTATAGAATTATTTTTGAAGATCATTGTTTCAAATACACCATCTCCATATTGTAAGCCCCGGTTTTCTGCAGTGAAGATTTCGGTGTCTGAAGAAAGGAATTGATTGTTTGAATAGATGATCATAATAGTAGAATTATGAATTATGAATTATGAATTATGAATTATGAATTATGAATTATGAATTATGAATTATGAATTATGAATTATGAATTATGAATTATGAATTAACTCCGTTGAAGAATAATTTTTTAGTATTTATCTGTTGTCTGGTAACTAGTGATTAGCAACTACTTTTTACTTACGAACCAAACACCTGTAATAATAAATATGGTGCCGATTGCCTGTCGGATGGTGAAAGGTTCATGCAGGTAAATATTTGCCAGGGCAATTGTAAATACAGGGCCTAAGGTAGCGATTATGGATGATTTATCTGTGCCGATGAGTTTAATTGATTGAGCTAATGTAAGAGAAGGGATAACGGTTGCAACGATTGCCATGGCGAGTCCGATCCATAAAACCGGAACTGAGGCTGATGAAAAATCAGGTATGCCATTGGATATGCCTTGATGGAACATAACAGAAATACAGGATACAATCATTGCATATGCCGTATAGCGTTGCGAGCCAATAACAGGAATCAGCTTACCACTACCAACTATATAAATTGCGTAGGTGACAGCACAGGCAAATACTAAAACACTGCCTATAATTAAATTTTCTGTAGTAGATTCTGTATTGCCCAAATAAATAAAGAAGATGCCGATATAAGTGAGGAGTAAGGCTAAATAATCTTTACGTTGGAGTTTGCTGCCAAATAAAATCGTATTAAGTACAACAATTAATGTTGGGTATATGAATAATATAAGCCGCTCCAGGGAAGCCGAGATATACTTTAAACCTGTAAAATCAAATAGGCTTGAAACATAATACCCAATAAAACCCAGAAATATAATCCACGCCCATTGCTTTTTAGAGATGCTGGTTGATGCTTGTTTAGAATAATAGTAAGCGAGAAAAATGTAGATGGGAAAAGAAAAAAAATACCGTAGAAATAAGATAAAAACCGTGTCGGCGCCATACATGTACGCAAACTTCACCATGATCGCTTTGGTTGAAAAGCAGGCAGCACTGCAAATACCTAAAAAGACTCCTAAATATTGTTTATGAATTGAATTTGATATTGAAGCCATTTATAGGTTTGAAATTAAAGATGTATATTTGCGGTATATTATTTTGACAAACATAATACGAATACAAATGCAGAAAAAGAGTGATGCGACAAAAATTGCAATAATTGGTGGCGGGAGTTGGGCAACCGCGCTTGTTAAAATTCTTTCTGAAAATAATGTTCGTATCAATTGGTGGCTAAAAAGCAAAACAGACGTTGACCACATTGTTGGTTTCGGACGCAATCCAAACTATTTAAGCGATGTTGTTATTAATACCAAAATTGTTCGTCCGACAAATAATGTAAAGAAGGCCCTGGAAGATGTTTCAGTAGTTATTTTTGTTGTGCCTGCCGCTTTTATCGGCGAAGTACTTGACACAATTTCACCGGCAGATTTAAAAGATAAAATTATTGTATCAGCCATTAAAGGAATGATTCCTCTGGAAAATATCCTGGTGACAGATTTATTACAGAAAAAACACCTGGTTCCTTCCCAGAAAATATGTGTGATTGCTGGTCCATGCCATGCGGAAGAAGTTGCCCTTGAAAAACGTTCGTATTTATCTATCGCAGGTGAAGATTTCACAGCGGCCTCAGTTGTGGCTAATCTGTTGCAATGCCGTTTCGTAAAAGCTACTGTCATTGAAGATTTATACGGGGTCGAATATTGTGCTGTAATGAAAAACATTGTGGCCATTGCATGCGGTATTGCCCGTGGCTTGAATTACGGTGATAACTTTCAGGCGGTATTGGTTTCGAATGCCATGCTGGAAATTGAAATGTTTGTCGATGCCGTAATTAAGAAAGAAAGAGACTGGAATGCTTCAGCTTATTTGGGCGATTTGCTGGTAACCTGTTATTCTCCATATAGTAGAAACCGTACATTAGGAAATATGGTGGGCAGGGGATATTCTGTTAAAGCTGCACAGGTTGAAATGAATATGATTGCTGAAGGGTATTATGCTGTTAAATGTGTGCACGAAATAAATAAAAAGTTAAACGTGCAGATGCCTATTACTAAAGCTGTCTATAATATTCTATATGAAAAAATATCGCCTTCCGTTGAGTTGAGGATATTGGAAGATTCGATGTGTTAATATCGATTAAATGCCGAAATAAAT
This sequence comes from Cytophaga sp., assembly GCF_051961495.1. NCBI lineage: Bacteria > Pseudomonadati > Bacteroidota > Cytophagia > Cytophagales > Cytophagaceae > Cytophaga > Cytophaga sp. The sequence continues at coordinate 7,309 of NZ_JBQCDF010000098.1, forward strand.
ATATTTATTAGGTCCTTCCGGCGTATTGTTTTGAGTCTGATCTAATGTTGGATTGAAGATTTTCTCCAGTTCATCTATAAGTTTAGAAACCGGCAGTCCCATTACATTATAATAATCCCCATTTATTTTTTTTATTCCGACCATTCCCAGCCATTCCTGTATACCATAAGCTCCGGCTTTGTCAAACGGCATATGTTTTTCAATATAATAATTGATATATTCTTCAGAAAGCGGTTTGAAAAAAACCTCTGTAATATCGTAGAAGGAGCGCTCCTGACCTTTATAACATATTGTTACACCAGTAATAACTTCATGCATATTATTAGATAATTTCTGAAGCATTTGTTTGGCCTCTTCTTTATCTGCAGGTTTATTCAATACATCTCTACGCTGAATTACGACAGTATCAGCAGCTATGATCAGACTATCCGGACAGTCGGCTTTGATAGCCTGGGCCTTGATTTTAGAAAGATAAAGAGGGATTTCAGTCCGTTGAAGATATACAGGAAAGTTCTCTTCTGTATTTTTAGTAAGGATGCGGAAGTTGATCCCCGCATCCTCCAATAATTGTTTTCTTCTTGGTGAGCCAGAAGCTAAAATTACGTCTATTTCAAGTAGGTTATTCAGGAACACTATTTCTTGCAAATATCTTTTTGTAAAACAACGGCATCGCTATCACCAAGTGCTACAGCTTTATTAATGTCTTCGCAGGCACCTGCATCATCTTTTATTTCCTGTTTCAATACAGCTCTGTATCTGTATGCTTCAGCTTCGTTTGGATTTATTTCAATGGCCTTGTTAAAATCAGCAAGTGCTTCTCTGTCTTTTTTAATAGACATATTAAAATATCCACGGTTTGTATAGGCACTGGCTTCATTTGGGAATTTTGAAACGGCATCGTTATATTCTTTGATCGCATCCTCTTTTTGTCCCATAATGTACAACGTATTTGCTTTCTGGAAATAAGCCTCTTCGTATGTAGGTTTTAATGCAATTGTTTTGTTGTAATCGGCAAGAGCACCATCAAAATCGTTTTCTTCACGTTTGCAGAATGCTCTGTTGAAATAAGCCGCATAATCGTTTGGATCAAGTTTGATTGCTTTATTGAAATCCTTAATTGCTTCCGGATAATTATCTAAGTGGCTATAAGAAAAACCTCTGTAGAAATAAGCATACGTAAAGTTTGGATATAACGTGATTGCCTTATTGTAGTCTTTAATTGCTTCCGTATGTTTCCCATATTCTGCTTTGGCAAGGCCTCTTCCGTAATATGCCTGGAAGTTATCCGGTTGTAATGCAATTACAGTGGAATAGTCATTAATACTTTCAGAATATCTGCTTAATAAGAAATATTCGTGCGCCCTGTTCTGGTATGCTTCTGCATAAGATGAATCAATTTGAACCGCTGTAGTGTAATCAGCGATGGCCTCATCTCTTGAACCTTCTTTACTTTTTGCGATACCTCTTTTGGAAAATGCAGCTGTGTATTTAGGTTTCAGTTCAATTGCCTTGTCGAAATTTAAGATTGCGGCAGAAAAATCTTCCAGCTCTAGTTTGCAAAGCCCGATATAGTAATAAGCTTCATAACTTGAAGGATCTGCTTGGGTAATTTCTTTGAATTTGTTTGATGCGCCAATGAAATCGCCTTTCTTATACAATGCCACCGCTTCTGCAAACAAAGCATTTGAAGCATCTTTGCCTGAAAAGGTTGTATATTCAAATTCGATATAATCGTTATTGTCGCCGCCGTTGGATTTTGATTTTCCGTCATCAACAATCAATAGAATTTTAATCAGGGCATATGTCTTTGTTTCACCTATTTTAGCTACATACAAATCGCCAACTTTAACATCATTGATGCTGGAAGTATAACTTCCGCTCTGGAATGCCTTTTCCAGTGCTGCAAATGAGAGTGGAGCAGGAGCAGATGTAACTTTAACAAAATGGGTTGAATTATAAGATTTGAAGGTTTTCTTGAAGACAGGCAAATCGATGGAATCAGTAATATTAACCAGATCCTTATGATCCGCTTTGCCTGAAATAAATTGAGCTTTATGGTCTACCAAATCCCAGGCCGCTGCACCCGGACCCTGCATATTGAAAATTTTACCTTTATGAACACTTTGAGCATGTGCTAAAAAAACTAGCAGGAAGAATGATGAAAATAGAAGTGATTTTTTCATATTTTAAATTAAAATTCTTTTTGAATGAAAAGCCAAGATGAATTTAAAAACAATGTATTGAATTGTTTTTAAAAAACCTCTGCATAATAAAAAAACTAAGATCTTTATAGCGCAGAACACTACAAATTTAGTCTTTTAAATATAATTTCAGAGGGTTTAGGTAAAGAAATGGTAAAATGGATATTTTATCTACATTACTTTAAATATAGTCTGAAAAGTGTTATATTTGGAAGTTTTAAGGGCTTTTATGCCTTTATTGTATAGGTTAATTTAACATTAAAATAGTACTACTTTGGATCTGTTTGAGAAATTACAGCACGACAGAGGGCCCTTAGGGAAGCACTCGAATATCGCTCACGGTTATTTTGCATTTCCTAAATTGGAAGGAGATATCGCTCCTCATATGAAATTTAGAGGGAAGGATGTATTAAACTGGAGTTTGAATAACTACATAGGATTGGCAAATCACCCGGAAGTTCGTAAAGCAGATGCTGAGGGGGCTAAACAATATGGTTTGGCATATCCAATGGGGGCGCGTATGATGTCGGGCAATTCGAATCTTATCGAAGAATTCGAATCTCAATTAGCAAACTTCATGGGTAAAGAAGATGCCATGGTATTGAATTTCGGTTACCAGGGTATTATGTCAATTATTGACGCTTTACTTGATCGTCATGATATTGTTATTTACGATTCAGAATCTCACGCATGTATCATTGATGGTATGCGTATGCATATCGGAAAACGCTTGGTTTTCCCGCACAATGATATTGAAAACTTAAAAAGCCAGCTTGAGCGTGCAAATAAAATGATTGATCCTGCTAAAGGTTCCATTTTGGTTATTACCGAAGGTGTTTTCGGCATGGCAGGTGATATGGGCAGATTGAAAGAAATTGTTGAATTGAAAAAACAATATTCTTTCCGTTTGTTAATTGATGATGCACATGGTTTCGGCACCATGGGTAAAACTGGTGCTGGTGCAGCTGAAGAGCAAGGTGTTCAGGATGAGGTAGATATTTACTTCTCTACGTTTGCAAAATCAATGGCTAGCGTTGGTGCTTTTGTAGCAAGTAAAGAAAATATCATTGAATATTTACGTTATAACACACGTTCTCAGATTTTTGCAAAAACATTGCCAATGGCATTGGTTGTGGGTAATATGAAGCGTCTGGAGTTACTACGTACACAACCTCAGTTAAGAGAAAATCTTTGGAATGTAGTTCGCGCATTACAAAAAGGCTTAAAAGACAAAGGATTCAATATTGGTAAAACAGAATCTCCTGTAACACCTGTATACCTGAGTGGTACTGAATCAGAGGCTGCACAGATGATTATTGACTTGAGAGAGAATTATGGTATTTTCTGTTCAATAGTTATTTATCCTGTTGTTCCTAAGGGAGTTATGATGTTGAGATTAATACCAACAGCTGAGCATACCCTGGCAGATGTAGAAAGAACGATCAATGCCTTTGCTGAAATTGCTGAAAAATTGAAGCAAGGTGTATATAGCAAAAGTTTAACTAATATCTCTATTTAATAAAAAAAGCGAAATTTATTAAAGAATACTATTGGTCATTCGGAGATAAATTCGTATTTTCAATTATTAAACGATAACTAAAACTAAAAATTTTTGGATAAAATGAACAGATTCGAACAACTTAAAGATCTTATTGCTTCTTTAGAAGCTGACTTTGTTAAATTCTATGACAAACAAAATAGTGCTGCAGGTACTAGAGTAAGAAAAGGAATGCAAGATTTGAAAAACATTGCACAAGAAATCAGAAAAGAAGTTCAGGATGCTAAAAATTCAGCTGAATAGTTTCAGTTTTGCTAAAAACATAAAAAAGCTCCTTAAGTAATTAAGGGGCTTTTTTTATATCTATTAATTAAAAAAATAGCGGTTATTTAACCGCTACTCTTATTTTTGAATGTGCTTGTATAATACGCTGCTGTAAGCCATCTGAAGCTTTTACCAAAGGCAAACGTACTTCATCAGAACAAATTCCCATGTGTGCCAAAAGGCTTTTTATTCCCACAGGATTACCTTCTTCGTACATTAATGGGTTGATTTCTGTAAAACCGAATAAAATCTCTGAAGCTTGCTGAAAACGGGATTGAATGGCAGCTTTTATCATTTCAGAGAACAGGCCCGGGTAGGAGTTGGATAAAACAGAAATGGCCCCTACAGCACCCAGCGATACACTAGGGACTGCTAATAAATCATCACCGGAAATAACTAAGAAATCGTCAGGTGTGTTTTTGATAATTTCCATTGCCTGAACCAGATCACCGCTTGCTTCTTTTACACCGAAAATGTTTTTTACCTCGCTTAAGCGGATGGAAGTTTTAGCCGACATGTTAATACCTGTTCTTCCCGGAACATTGTACGCAAGAACCGGAACCGGTGATTTTTCAGCCAATGCTTTGTAATGCTGAAATACACCTTCCTGAGAAGGTTTATTGTAATATGGGCAAACAGATAGCAAAGCATCAATTCCCTTGAAATTAGTGCTCTCTATGCGTTGAATAACCTCTGCAGTGAAATTACCGCCAATGCCATACATGAATGGTTTGCGACCATTATTTACATCTAAAGCTATTTGAAGTAATTTTGCTTTTTCTTCTTTGGTTGTAGTTGCAGATTCTGCAGTAGTACCATTTACTACCAGGTAATCTACTCCTGAAGAAATATTAAATTCAATTAGATTTTTGTAAGCATCATAATCAACCGAATGATCTTTTTTAAACGGAGTAATTAGAGCTGTACCTGTACCGTAGAACGTTTGCACGATTATAATTTTTTAATAGAATGCAAAATTGGCAAATTATCTGAACATTAAGAAAATACAAGCAGGGTATTTTTATATATGTGTAAAAGAATCATCCGTTCAATAATTTTTCAAATTCTCCTTCGCTAATGATTTTAATACCTAATTTTTGTGCTTTTTCAAGTTTGGCAGGTCCCATATTTTCACCTGCAACTAAATAGTCGAGTTTACCGGTGATGCCGGAATTGATTTTACCGCCATTTTTGATAATGATTTCCTTTAGTTCCTCGCGGTCATATTTTTCGAACACGCCTGATATTACAAAGCTTTTGCCAAGGAAGATATCTGAATCAATAGTAATAATTTCGTTTTCACTTAATTCGAGTTTGACACCAGCTGCAGCAAGTTTATCAATCAATTCTGTATGCTTTTTATTGCTGAACCAGTTTACAACACTTTCAGCGATTTTAATACCAATTTCAGGTGCTTCCAGCAACTGTTGTTGGGAAGCTATCTTCAGGTTATTGATATTTTTAAAATGCATGGCCAGCTTTTCTGCAACAGTTGCGCCGACATATCGGATTCCTATTGCAAACAGTACGTTTTTGAAAGGTGTTTTTTTAGACTCTTCAATACCGGCCAAAACATTATTCACAGATTTTTCTCCGAAACGATCCAGCTGAATAAGCTGGTCATAGGTAAGTGTATAAAGATCCGCAGCATTTTGAATCAGTCCTTTCTGGTACAACAACTCTATTGTTTCAGTTCCGATGCCGTCAATGTTCATCGCTTTACGCTGGATGAAATGCTCAATTTTACCGGTTATCTGCGGAGCACAGCCTATATCATTCGGACAATACCAGGCAGCTTCGCCTTCAATGCGTATCAATGGCGTATTACAAACAGGACAAGCATGAATGAATTCAATACGCTTACTGCCGGCTTTACGCTTGCTGAAATCCACACGGGTTATTTTCGGAATGATCTCACCACCTTTTTCTACAAATACCGTATCATCTTCATGAAGATCAAGTCGTTCTATTTCATTTGCATTGTGCAGGGTCGCTCTTTTTACTGTTGTTCCTGCCAGATGTACCGGAGCAAGATTAGCAACCGGTGTAACAGCACCTGTTCGCCCAACCTGGTATTCAACCGAAAGGATTGGAGTAAAAGCTTCTTCCGCTTTAAACTTATAAGCAATCGCCCATCGCGGACTTTTCGCAGTCATGCCGAGTTCGCTTTGTTGCAACAGATTGTTGACTTTAATAACCACGCCGTCGGTTGCCAGCGGCAGGTTAAAACGGGCTTGTTCCCAATGGTTGATATATGCCCATATTTCTTCAACACTCTTACATATTTTATATGAATCTGAAACCTGAAACCCCCAGCTTTTTAATTGTTGTAAAGCTGCTGAATGTGTTTCAGGCGTTTCTCCATCTTTTAGGAACGAATAGATAAAACAATCCAAACCTCTTTTGGCAACGATAGATGAATCCTGCATTTTTACAGTGCCGCTGGCCGCATTTCTAGGGTTCGCCAGCAAGGGCTCACCAATATCTTCACGTTCCTTATTAATACGTTCGAACATTTCATATGGAAGATATACTTCACCTCGTACTTCAAATTCTTCGGGAATATTTTTCGCCTGAACTTTAAGTGGAATACTTTTTATTGTTTTGATGTTGTTCGTTACGTCATCGCCTTTTACCCCGTCGCCGCGGGTTACAGCCTGTGCAAGGATTCCATTCTTATAGGTAACACTTATCGCAACACCATCAAATTTCATTTCGCAGACATAATCTGTTCGCTGTCCGATAGCTTTCACTACCCGTTCATCGAACTCTGAGATTTCAGATTCTGAGTATGTATTAGAAAGCGACAGCATAGGATATTTGTGTGCCACGGAAGTAAACTCTTTGGTGACAGTACCACCAACGCGCTGTGTTGCAGAATCTGGCTGCACAAGATCAGGGAAGTTTTTTTCCAGGGTAATCAGTTCGTTCAGTAATGTATCGAATTCCAGATCAGAAATTTCACTGGTGTCTTTCTGGTAATATAAATGATTGTGGTAATGAAGAATACGGTTTAATTCTTCAATGCGTATATGTGCTTCTGCTTTAGTCATGAATAGGAATTTTCATCAATTTACTTATTTTAACTTAAATCAAATAATCGAAATTGTGTAGATTTGTACATCTATTCAATCATATCATTGATAAAAACTACAGCCAGTTAATGCTTAAAATGAAAAAGGTAAAGATTATCGCATTCACATGTGTGCTGTATTTTTTTGTATATGGAATTCAGCTGGTACTTGTTCATAAATTTATCAATCCGGTCGTTACTCCTTTAATGATCTGCAGAGTGATCGAAGGTGTTTTTGAAGGTGATTTCAAGGTTGGTATTCATAAAGAATGGAAAGACCTGGATGAAATTTCTCCCAATATGATGCGGGCAGTTTTACTGGCTGAAGATCAGAATTTTTTTGAACACAATGGTTTTAATTGGGAGAATATTAAAAAAGCCATTGAATACAATAAGAAACATAAAGGGAAGAAAATACGCGGTGGTTCAACGATCAGCCAACAGACTGCCAAAAATGTTTTTTTACCTCCTTCCAGAACATGGATCAGAAAAAGGGGTTGAAGCCTATTTCACGGTACTGATTGAATTATTATGGTCTAAAGAACGCATCCTGGAAGTATATTTAAATGTTATTGAAACAGGGAAAGGAACGTATGGAGTGGAAGCCGCTGCGCAAAAATATTATCACACTTCTGCAGCTAAATTAACAAGCAAGCAAGCGATATCCATTGCTGCAATTCTGCCGCTACCCTTAAAATGGTCGCCGGTAAAACCGAATAAACGTGTAGCAGATAAGATTGCGAAGGTTTCCGCTCAGGTATCGAAATTTCCAATGCCCGATGAATTAAAAAAATATTAATTCAACCCTTTCTGGAAATGCCGGTACGCTTTTCCATTCAGTAAATTTTCTTCAGCATAAGCCATACTTTTTTCTTTCGTCAGCAATCCGAAATCTGATAAGGCCATGCCTGCATAATAGAGCATCTGATAGAAAGAATCATTACGAATACCTCGCAATGCCGCCAGTCCGGCAGTATACGTTTGGTCAGCATCAACGCTTTTAAAAGGGAGCTGCGTATGCTCTTCACGGAGAAACGCAATTGGCTGTATCGTCCGGTCTGTAATGCCATCCTTGTTTACCAGTATCTGAATGGTTTCACGGTTCAGCGGCGGACAGGAAGAGCCTTCAAGACCTTTGATGACAATAGCCGCAGCAGCTTTATTCTGATTCTTTAATTGTTCGGCAACTTCTGTGCGGTAATGTGCATGTGTAAAGCCTGTAAGAATATAATTCCCTTTCGAGGCACGTACAGGCTGCATCATTTTTTCGAAGGTTGCCAGAAAAGGCCTTTTTACCATTTCTTTACGAATCGTTGTCAGATTATGTAAACGAGGGTGAAAAACAGACTGGTCTATATATGCCCAGCCAATGGAAGAGTCTTGCAGGTTTTCCAACACGCTTTGATGAGTGCGCTTTGTACGGCCATTGCCTTTTTCGATAACTCTGCTGCTTGTAACTCCGAACTTTGGAGCTACTGCATCTATACCATGTATGAGGCAGGGATATCCGCAGGATGCAATAAGTGCAGCAATGAAAGGAGCAAGGTTGTAATACCGGTTGAATCCGTCATAATTATCACAGATATCAATCAATACCGGAAGCTCTGTTTGTAATCTGTCTGTATGATCCCAAAGTGTATCGAAAAAGGCCTTGTTTTCATCAAAGCTTTCCCGTTTTAATCGCTGTGCTTCCAGGAATGCACCTTTTTGAAAAGCTGGTACAGATTCATCTCCAAGAATAAATTTCATAGCATCTCCGGCCTGCGTGTAGCTCAGATCTGTTCCGGCAAGTGTGCTGCATAAATATTTTTCAAAATCACTGGTTGCCTCTTCATGCCTGATCATGAAATGTAAATCCGCAGGAAGGAGTTTCCGGAATTCATTTTTTAATTTTTCCAACCAATTCTTTTCAGCTTCAGACGGAGGAAGCATGAGTAATGCCGTAATGAGTGTTGCTCTTGTTGTGAGGCTATAAGTGTTATCTTTAAGCAGGGGTTCTACTTCATTCAGTTCAATATCCTGAAGGCTTTTACTTCCTTCCGGACCTATGCCTTTTTTCTTCAAGAGTTCTTCTAAACGATTTAGTCCCATCTGCACACACTTATTTTAATTTGAAGTAAAAATAAGTATTTTTACCTAAATACTGATTATGAGTACCGCTAATAAA